>JAAZXD010000128.1:8209-8457 GCA_014240355.1 Roseibacillus sp.
GAAAAGAAGGCCAGCGCCCAGGAATGCGGCAATGATGGTGATTTTCATGGTCTTTGGTGGAATGGGGGGTGGACGATAGGGGCGTCTTGGAGAGCTGTCGAGCGAAAGGGTGGATTGTTCGGAACACGGAGCCTCTGGCAAGGGCTGCTATTTCGACTGCTCCAGCATGCGCACCACGGCTGCTTCAGCTTTGCCTCGAATGTCTTCCAGGATCTCGATCCGGGGTTCCAGATGCTCCAGACAGGCGT
>JAAZXD010000129.1 GCA_014240355.1 Roseibacillus sp.
TTCCATGGACCGGTAGAAATCAAAAAATTCCGGGTCCTTGCCGAAGGCTTCGCCAAGCACCCGGTTGCGTTCACCTTCACCTTCACCACGCAGGATTTCCGATGAGCGCTGCGCTTCGGCGATGATGATGGTGCGGTCGAGTTTGCTGGTGCTGGTGGCTGAAGGAGCATCTCCACTTCGGAAGCGACACCAGGATGAACGCCACTTTTATCCTCAACTCTCCGATCCAGCAGTTCCTGACAGCGGTCTGCCTGGGTGGTGGTGAGCCCGACTTTCATCGCCCGGATCGCTACTCCGCGCATTCTCTCGTGGCCTGCTGATGAGTCCGCGGGATCACGGGGGACACGCAATGGTTCCCCGGCTGCGGTTTCTCCCGGGTTCAGAGCAGCTTTGATTCCGGCAAGGGACGTCCCGCTTTCAAGGAAGCAAGGACACCCCGCCCCGCCCGTCGCTCAACTTTGCCGGAATCCGCTGCCGCGGGCTCACCAGGGTCTCAATCTAGGACGTGCTCCAGCAGAACACTCTGCAGGGCGCAGTAGAGCTGGCTGCGGATAAAGGCCGATCGCTTGGGCGGGGGAAAGGATTCCACTTCGTTCACTTCCTCGCCGGGGCCGAACCGGTAGTGGGTTTCCAGCGCGAGTCGGGCCTGATTCAGTGCACCATACCATTGGGCGCCCTCGGCCCGCATGATGAGAAACATTCCCTCCGCCGGGTCGGTCGATTCCTGCTGGGCGGCGTGGATGGTGTCGCGAACCACGCGGAGCTGGCCTGTGAAGAAATCTTCCAGTTCGGGAACGACGATCTCGTCCCACTCGGACTCTTCATCCATGAGCGCACTCAGGCGGGTAGGCAGGGTCTCGATCCCGCCCTCCAGGGCGTCGGTGGCGATCTGTTCCAGCACCAGCCAGTCGGTGGCAGTTTCCACCTCGATTCGCAGGCCTTTCTCCAGTGTGGGCATCACTTTCATTTCTACTGCGCTTTCTCGAGGCTGGCGTGCAACTGGTAGCTGTGCAGTTGCTGGACGTAGAGTTCCGCGGGCTCTCGCGCGCCGGACCACACCAGGGCCTTGCCGGCGATGTGTACCGTCATCATGAGATCTTCTGCCCGCTCGCGGGGGTAACCGAAGACCTTCTGGAAAACCTTGGTCACATATTCCATCAGGTTTACCGGATCATCGAAGACCAGCACGTTCCAAGTCCCCGCCAGTTCGGTGGAGGCCTTTTCTTCCTTTTCCGTGATCGTTCCGGCCCTGATCTTCGAAGTGATGGTTACGCTGAGTTCGCTGAGGTGGACGCTACCAAGGGCCCGGCGTTTGCGCAACCGCCCGTCTTGGCGACAACGAGACTAGACCCTGACCGGCTTCAAGGCAGGTGGATCGATCCACTTTCCGTGTTCGTTGATGAGATCGACGAGCCGTTCCACGGCTTCCTCTTCCGGGATGTTGAACTTCACGGCGTCCCTGCCCACGTAGAGGTTTATCTTGCCCGGGGCCCCTCCCACGTAACCGAAATCCGCATCGGCCATTTCGCCTGGTCCGTTCACGATACAGCCCATCACCGCAATGCGCAGGCCCTTGAGGTGGCCAGTCGCTTCCCGGATTCTGCGGGTGGCTGCCTGAAGATTGAAGAGCGTGCGTCCGCAACTGGGGCACGCCACGTAGTCGGTCTTGAAGATACGTGCGCCGGCCGCCTGCAGGATGTTGTAGCTTACCCGCAGGCTCTGTTCCGGGACTTCTTCCCCCTGGAGGAGAACGGCGTCACCGATTCCGTCGCAAAGCAGGGATCCGATGTTGCGCGCTGCGGTCAGCAGGGTTTTGAGGGGGAAGTTTCCGTCCCCTTCTTCAGACGGGGAGAGGACGTCCTTGAGAAGAATCGGGTGGCGGGCCTGCACCCGGGAGGCAAGGAGTCGGAAGGCGGGAACGACCGCCAGGTCCAGCCCATTGCCGACCGTCACCAGGGCGGGAGTGGTCCGGGAGTCGAGTTGCTCAACCTCTGCACTATTCCGCGGATCAATCTCCACCACGCCACTCTCTTCCAGGACGATTTCGGGTTGGAAGTCACCGAGTTCTCCGAGCTGGTGAGCAAGGGCGTCCCACTTCTTCCGGGTGGTCACCACCCGGAATTCGCGGTTTCCGCCGAGTTCGTGGCCGCCGATCTCGATCACTTCACTGGGACGGCGCTTGTAGGAGAAGGGATCCCAGCAGGGGTGAATGGGGGCCTCGGCAGCCTGCCGCGGTTTCTCGCGACCGGAGTCACCCTCCCGCGTTCGCACCATTGCCCGGGCCACCGGGATTTCGGAGACGGAATTCTCGGTCAGGGAAACGCGGATGGTATCGCCGATCCCGTCGTCAAGGAGAGAGCCGATTCCGATGGCGGACTTGATTCGACCGTCCTCGCCATCTCCGGCTTCCGTCACGCCGAGGTGGATCGGGTAGTTCCAGTCTCCGCCCTCCTGTTCCAGTCGTGCGATGAGGAGGCGGTAGGCCTCGATCATGACCTTGGGATTGGACGCCTTCATCGAGAAAATGATCTCGTGGTAATCGAGATCGCGGGCAATGCGGACAAACTCAAGGGCGCTCTCCACCATGCCCAGTGGCGTGTCCCCGTAGCGGTTCATGATGCGGTCGGAAAGCGAACCGTGGTTTGTTCCAATGCGCATGGCACGCCCCAGTTCCTGGCAGAGCTTCACGAGAGGAACGAACTTGTGGCGGATCCGCGTGAGTTCTTCGGCGTAGTCCGAGTCCGAGTATTCACGGACTTCAAACTTCTTCCTGTCGGCGTAGTTCCCGGGGTTGACCCGCACCTTCTCCACCCACTTGGCGGCCTCAAGGGCGGCGTCGGGCTTGAAATGGATGTCGGCGACGAGGGGCACCTCGCATCCGGCTCTCCGCACCCCGTCCCGGATGTGCTCCAGGTTCCCGGCATACTTGCGGGTCTGGGCGGTGATACGCACAATCTCGCATCCCACCTCCGCCAGCTCCAGGACTTCCTTGACGCAGGCCCCGGTATCGCGGGTGTCGGCCGTGATCATGGACTGGATCCGGATCGGGTTTCCGCCGCCCACCCCGACCTTGCCGATCATCACTTCGCGGGAGCTTCTCCGCTGGTAACGGAAGAGATCGGAGCAGTAGCGAAGCGGCGATTGAGCGCTCATCTGCTGGATCTATAGCCCGGATCGGGATAGCTGACCAGCAAGCGCACGAGGGGATTTTGTGCTTTTATGGGTCTGGAGGGCACAAATTCCTGTGCTTGTCGCGCTGTGAGTGTAATCCCAGTAGTTTCCCATGAAGAGAATCCGTCCTTTCCTCTGCCTCACCTTCGTCGCCGCCTGGCTCCTTCCCACCGCCGGTGCCCAGGAAGATCAGTCCGCCAGGGAGGAGGCGCCCGGGAAGAAGGAGGCTGTGGAAGCCACCGAGTTCATCCGGATCGATGAAAACGACAAGGCCACACGCCTGCAGACCTCGGTGACCCGATACGGGAAGGACGGAGTGACAGTTGATCTCATCGGAGCGGTTCACATCGGGGACAAGAAGTACTACGCGGACCTCAACAAGTCCTTTGAGAAGTACGACGCACTGCTCTTTGAGATGGTGGGGGGCGAAGACATGGTGGAGGGCAGGATTCCCAAGCAGGAAGAGGGAGGAGGCGATTTTCAGACCAACTTCCTGCGGGGGATGGTTGATGGGATGTCACGCTTCCTCAAGCTCTCCAGCCAGATGCAGGAGATCGACTATTCACCCAAGAACTTTGTTCATGCCGATCTCACCATGAAACAATTCCAGCAGAAGCAGGAAGCGAATGGAGAATCGCTCTTCAACTTTGCGCTGGCAGCAGCCCAGCAGGCGCAGAACCAGGGCGTGGAACAACCGAATCCCGCGCGATTGATCGCGGCGCTCCTCTCGGGGAATTCAAACGGCCTCAAGCTTGAGATGATGAAGAGCCTCGGCCAGGGGGATGATCAGATTGCCGCCTTTGCCGGCAACAGCGTCATCATTGGCGCCCGCAATGCCAAGTGCCTCAGGGTTCTCCGGAAGCAGGTCAAGAAGAAGGGGCGCAGGAATATCGGCATCTTCTACGGCGCGGCTCATAACCCGGATCTGGAGGCCCGCCTCCTCAAGAGGGGATACAGGAAGGGCAAGCAGGAGTGGATGACCGCCTGGGACGTGCCAAAGGCCGTGCCGAAGCCTGTGGACGACGGGAAGAAGGCGGAAGAGGGGGAGACGGAGAAAGCCGTTCCCCGGTCCAGGTAGATTCGGGCGGCCCTGCCGTCAGCGCTCCGGGGGTAGGCCCCGGAGAAACCGGACGGGTTCGTCCGATCGGGATGCTGGGTTGCAGTGTGAACTGCCATTTTGGCCCCTTTGCGGCAGGCGTCCTGATCCGTCCCGGACCGGACCGCAAATGGGGGAAGAATTCCGCCTCCCGGGTGCAGATTCCCGGATGAGGCGGGGAGAGGGCCCGCCGCATGGGCAGGAAATCGTTTGCCACGATTGCCCCGCGCCTGAAATGGAGTCAGCCTTTGGACCGTAAGATACGCCCACTCATGAGCACAAGCGCAGAAGCCGCCTCCCAGGAATCCGCCCAACTGCAGGATGCCGTCCGGCGTGTCCGGGCGGAGATTTCGAAAGTCATCATCGGTCAGGACCAGGTCGTCAAGGAAGTGATGATAGCGATCCTTACCCGGAGTCATGCCCTCCTCGTCGGTGTTCCGGGACTGGCCAAGACCCTCCTTATCTCAAGTCTGGCGGAAGCGCTCCGCCTTTCCTTCAAGCGCATTCAGTTTACGCCCGACCTGATGCCCTCGGATATCACGGGGACGGAAGTGATCTACTCCGACCCGGCCACCAACGAGCGCGAGTTCAAGTTCCTGCCGGGCCCGATTTTTGCCAATATCATCCTGGCCGATGAGATCAACCGGACCCCGCCCAAGACCCAGGCCGCGATGCTGGAATCCATGCAGGAGCGCAAGGTGACGGTGGGGGGAGAAGACCATCCGCTCCCGGAGCCCTTCTTCGTGCTGGCAACCCAGAACCCCATCGAGCAGGAGGGCACCTATCCGCTCCCGGAAGCGCAGCTCGACCGCTTCATGTTCATGATCAGGGTGGATTATCCTGACGAGGAGGAGGAATTCCAGATCCTGAAAACCTGCACCGGAAACGAAGGGCAGCGTCCCGACCCGGTGCTGGGTGCGGAGGAGATTCTTGAGATGCAGCGCGCCGTGCGCAACATGCCGGTGGCGGATCACATCCTGCGCTACGCGGAGAAACTGGTGCGCGTCACGCGACCGGATTCCGACGAGGCGCTTGAGTTCTGTTCCAAGTGGCTCACATGGGGGGCGGGACCGCGCGCAGGGCTGAACCTCGTGCTCGCTGCCAAGGCCAACGCTCTTCTCAACGGCCAGAGCCATGTGAGCTGTGAAGATGTCGCTGCGGTTGCTCCGCCCATATTCCGTCACCGCATTATCCCGAACTTCAGCGCTCAGAGTGAAGGGGTGACTGCGGACGACATCACGGCGAAGATCCTTGAGTCCGTTCCGAAGGACAGGAAGCTGGATTAGTGGATCGTGGATGTGGTGCGTGCATGGCGCACCGGCGGACATTCCGTTAACAACCTCTCCAAGTGGACGCTGAAACCCGCAAGCTCCTGGATCCCCGCGCCATTGCACGGGCCGAGGCCCTCGGCATGAATGCGCGTTTCATCGTGGAGGGCTACATGGCGGGGGAACACAAATCACCCTACCGGGGGTTCGCCATCGAATTCGCCCAGCATCGCGAGTACTCGCCCGGGGATGATGTGCGGCACCTGGACTGGAAGGTCCAGGCCAAGACCGAACGCTATTACATCAAGCAGTACGAGCAGGAGACCAATTTCGTGGCCCATCTCCTCCTGGATGGCAGCGAGAGCATGAAGTACGCTTCTGCAGATATCAGCAAGCTGGAGTATGGCAAGATGATGGCGGCCTGCCTGGCCTACCTCATTCTCCACCAGCGGGACGCGGTGGCCCTGGGGATCTTCGACGAGGAGGTTCGGGAGTATCTCCCGCGCAGTGACAACCGGGACAATCTCTTCAAGATCATGGACCGGCTGGCGGGGTTCGATCCGGTGGGGGGAACGAGGATCGCCCCGGTTCTCCATGGAATTGCCAACCAGGTGCGCCGCAAGGGGATCGTGATCGTGATCAGCGACTTCTTCGATGACGAGGAAGATGTTCTCGAGGGAATCCAGCATCTCCGTTTCAATGGACACGAAGTGATCGTGATGCAGGTCCTGGATCCCTGCGAAATCGACTTCCCCTTCAGCGGGATGGTGGAATTCGACGGACTGGAGGATATTCCTCTCATCCGGACGCGACCCAGCGAGATCAGGAAGAGCTACCACCGCGCATTCGAAGCGTTCCAGGAGCGCCTGCGCGCGGCCTGTGAGCGCCACAAATGCCAATTCGTGAGTCTGCGAACGGACCAATCTCTCGACGAAGCCCTCGCCAACTACCTCGCCTTCAGGAAGAGCACCTCCAGTTGATCCCGATGAACTTCCTGAACCAGGCATTGTTGTGGGGGATCGCGGCGATCTCGGTGCCCATCATCATCCACTTTCTCAACCGGCGGCGCTTCCGGCGGGTGCCCTGGGCGGCCATGCGCTTCCTCAAGGTCAGCGTGGAGCAGAACCAGCGGCGCATGAAACTGGAGGACTGGATTCTGCTCTTCCTGCGTTGTGCCCTGGTCGCCCTCCTCGCTCTCCTGATGGCGCGGCCGGTGATGGAGGGTTTGTCCGGGATGCCGGGTTCCAAGGTTGCGGCCGCCATCGTGCTGGACAACTCGGCCAGCATGGGATCGCGTGAAGGAGAGGGCACCCGCCTCAATCTCGCGCGTGAGGCTGCTCATGCGATCCTCGATCGTCTGCCTGGAGGGTCCCCGGTGGTGATCTCGGGGGCCTTTCATCCCAACGAAGCGAGCAACGACCACAATCTGGTCTCGTCGCGCATCGACGAGGTAGCGCAGACCGACCGCCATGCGGACCTCCTCCTCGCCCTTGAGGAGGCTGTGCGCTCGCTCGAGGGACAGGCTGCCGCGGAAAAGGAACTGTACCTCATTACCGACGGACATGCGGAGGAGTGGGGCGCCTTCGCCATCCTGGAGGCCCGCCTGCGCGATATCTCCGCGGGAATCAGGGTTCACCTTGTGATGGTCGGGACGCCGGCTCCTGCCAATCTGGGGATCAGCCGTCTTATCCCGGCGGCCGCACTTCCCGCCGTGAATGAACCCTTCCGGATCGATGTGGACATTACCAACTACGGCTCCTCTCCGGCGCTCAATGTCCCGGTGAAACTCCTGGTGGACGGACAACCGGCGGGCGAGCCGTGGATGATTGAGGAACTGAAGCCCGGGGGCAGCGAGAGCGCGACGCTGTATGCCACCCTGCCCAGTGCTAGTTACCACCGGGTGACGGTGGCCCTGGAGGATGACGGCGTTCCCTTTGATGACCGGCGCACAATGGTGATGCAGGCCATGGATGATGTGCGCGTGTTGCTGGTTGATGGCGATCCCGGAACGGAAGACCGTGAATCGGAAACCTTCTTCCTTCGGCACGCCCTGGCCCCGGTCCCGGAAGAGATGCGGTCCGGTTATCCGGTGAAGCCGTCTGTTGTTTCGGTGTCGGACCTGGCCGGAGAGGTGCTGGATCGCTACCACGCAATCGTTCTCGCCAACGTTGCCGACGTTCCCCTGCCCTTTGCGGACCGCCTTGCGCGCTACGTGGAAGCCGGTGGTGGGTTGATGGTGTTTCCCGGCGCGAACCTCCGGCCGGAATCCTACAACACCCTGCTTCACGGCAAGCACCAGCTTCTCCCCGTTTCCTTTGTTTCCCGCGATGGGAACGCGGCGCCCCGGCCCCGCATCATGATTCCGACCGAGACCAACCCCCTCGGTCTTGACGGGGATCTTCTGGCCCGCGTGAAGTTTCGCCAGGTGCTGGGCTTGGAACCCGGGGACCGGGACCATCGCCTGGCCCTGCGCTACGATGACGGTCAACCCGCCCTGGTGGAGAGCGAGCATGGGCTGGGCAAGGTCTTCGTTTTTACCAGCACGGCGGATCTGGACTGGAACGACTTTGCGATCCGGCCGGTCTTCGTGCCCTTCATCAACCGGCTCCTCGGGGGCATCGTGCAGAGCCGCGAGAGCAATCTGAACATCGAGGTCGGGGAGGCCCTGCGGCATCGCCTCGATGCGGATCTTGCGGGCAGGGAGGCCACGGTCTACGAAGTCGGGGATCCGGAAGCGCTCGGCCGCCTGACCACGTTGTCTGATGCGGAGGGGAGTTCGGTCCTCGAGTTTGTCAGGATACACCGGGGGGGAGCCTACCAGGCCACCATCGAGGGGCAGCCCGATCC
>JAAZXD010000012.1 GCA_014240355.1 Roseibacillus sp.
GTCCTGCAGGGCCAGATACGTCAGTTGCGATCCCGGACCGGCCACCAGGTCATTGACCGCGATGGTCCAGGAATTTCGGGCGCTGGTATCGGACTGAAAATAGTCGACCACCGTGACCCGGGCATTCCTGCCGGTCACCACCAGGCTGTGAGGGAACGTGATGACGTGGTCGCCGGCAAGCCAGTGGAAGATCTCGATGGGATCCTCCACCACCACTCCATCCGGCACGTAGATGAACATCCCGGAGGAGACGTGAGCCCGGTGCAGGGCCGCAAACTTGGCCGAGCCCAGTTGGTGATCGGACTTCATGAAATACTCCTGCACGAGGTCAGAGTGTTCCTCCAGGGCATGCCGCAGGGGCAGGCAAATGACCCCCTCGGGAAGATTGTGTTCCTGCTCGTTCAACCCGTCATTGACGAATCCGATCCGGGCGGCCCGCTTCTCCAGTCCGCCGGCTCCCCGATGCCCGCCCATGGACTGTGGATCGGGAAGCTGCACCCCCTCGAAGTCGAGATGCTTCAGGCCGGCAAAACGCCATTCCTCGTCCTTCCGGGTCGGCATGGGCAACTCCTGAAAGCGCTTCCACCCGGCCTGTCGCGAGGCATTGAACCAGTCCGGCACTCCGCCCAGTCGACCCGGTTCCCCCTCCAGGGCATTCCCTCGATCCAATGTCGCTGTCATCAAATTTGGGTCACTGAAAACTGAACAGGGAAAATGGGGTGCTATCCCACACTCCCTTCCATCTCCAACTCGATGAGACGCTTGAGTTCCACCGAGTATTCCATCGGGAACTCCCGCACCAGGTCATTGACGAAGCCGTTCACCGCCAAGCTCATGGCCTCGCCCTCACTCAATCCCCGTTGCTGCAGGTAGAACAACATTTCCTCGGAAACCTGAGAAACGCTCGCCTCGTGCTGGGTGGCGTGCTGGTTGCCCCGCACCGTGATGGCCGGGTAGGTATCCGTCCGGCTGTTGGCGTTGATCAGCAGGGCATCGCACTCCGTGTTGTTCCGACAACCCTTGAGGTGTTTGGGAATATGAACCTGACCGCGATAGGTCGAACGCCCCTTACCCACCGAGATCGACTTGGAAACAACGTTGGAGGTCGTCTCGTCGGCAGCGTGAATCATCTTGGCCCCGGTATCCTGATGCTGCCCTGAATTGGCGAGAGCAATCGAGATCACCTCGCCCCGCGCCCTGCGGCCCTTCATGACGACTCCGGGATACTTCATCGTGAGCCGGCTCCCGATGTTGCAATCGATCCAGCGCACTTCTGCGTTCTCGTGTGCGATCCCGCGCTTGGTCACCAGATTGAATACATTGTCACTCCAGTTCTGCACCATAATATACTGCAACTTGGCGTCCTTCATGGCCACCAGCTCAACCACCGCCGAGTGCAGGGTAGCGGTCTCGAACTTGGGGGCGGTACAGCCCTCCATATAAGTCAATTCCGAACCCTCGTCACAGATGATGAGGGTGCGCTCAAACTGACCGAAGTTTTCGGAATTGATCCGGAAGTAGGCCTGCAGCGGATGCCGCACCTTCACTCCCTTCGGCACGTAGATGAACGACCCCCCCGAAAAGACCGCGCTGTTGAGAGCCGAAAACTTGTTGTCTCCGGTGGGAATCACCTTGCCGAACCACGGCCGGAAGATTTCCTCGTATTCCTTCAGGCCTTCCGTCGAGTTGACGAAGATGACACCATCCTTTTCGATTTCCTCCTTCACGTTGGAGTAGGCCGCCTCGGAATCATACTGAGCCTCTACTCCCGCCAGAAAGGCCCTTTCCTGCTCCGGGATACCCAGACGCTCAAAGGTCTCCTTGATATCGTCAGGCACCTCGTCCCAGCTCCGGGTCGGCTTCGCCCCATCCGAAAGATAGTAGCGAATGATGTCGAAATCGATGTTCTCGAGATCCTTGGTGGCCCAGTGCGTGGGCATGGGTTTGCCCAGGAAGGTTTTGAGAGCCCTGTGCCGGAACTTCCGGACCCAGTCCGGATCCTCCTTCACATCGCAGATATAGTCGATGGTGGCCGGGCTTAACCCGCAACCCGCATCATATTTGTGCGACTCGGGGTAGGAAAAGTCCCCCTTGCTCTGGTCGATATCAATCGCCGCCTGTGTTCCGGAATCCAAGACTGCTTTACTCATAATCTTCTCCCTTCATTCCCAGCCTTATCCCGCCACCGGCACTTCTTCCTTCAGGAAGTCGTAGCCCTTCTGCTCGAGCTCAAGGGCCAGCTCCTTGCTGCCACTGCGCACGATCTGGCCGTCCGCCAGTACGTGCACGTAATCCGGTTCAATATAGTCTAGCAGGCGCTGATAGTGGGTAATGACCAGAAAACCGCGTCCCGGCGAACGCATTGAGTTCACCCCGCTCGCCACCACCTTCAGGGCGTCGATGTCGAGACCGGAGTCGGTCTCGTCCATCACGCAATAGCCCGGCTCCAGCATCATCATCTGGAGCACTTCGTTGCGTTTCTTTTCGCCCCCCGAAAAACCTTCGTTAACCGAACGCGAGGTGAACCGCCGATCGATTCCCAGTTGGTCCATCTTCTCGTAGAGTTCCTTGTAGTAGGCCACCGCATCAATCTCCTCGCCCTCCGGAAGACGCGCCTGGCGGGCAGCGCGGATGAAATTTGCCATGGTAACCCCCGGGACTTCCGCAGGGTACTGGAAAGCCAGGAAAAGCCCGGCCCGGCTCCGCTCGTCAATCCCGAGATCGAGGAGATCCTCCCCATCCATGGTGACTGTCCCCCCCGTCACCTCGTAGTCCTCATGGCCGGCGATGACCTTGGCGAGGGTGGACTTGCCGGACCCGTTCGGTCCCATGAGCGCGTGTACTTCGCCGGCGGGAACTTCAAGGCTCAGGCCCTTGAGAATATCGTTGCCGTCAATGGCGGCTTGGAGATTTGTGATAACCAGACTCATCTTAAACTGGGCAGGAATAGGAGCAGGATGAAAATCAGGACCCTTTGGGGAGGAATCCGCGGATGGTGAGCTCCAGCTCGCTCACCTCAGTGCCATTCGGCAGATCGAGGACATCAGTAATCTGGCAGCCATCCTTGAATGAAAGGTCGTGAATCACTCCTGACTTCTTATCCTGGAAGTGGACATGGGGTGTCAGATTCACGCAGAAACGAGATGGCTCACGGTCGAAGTTTACCCGATTGATCAGCCCGTGGTCCACCAGGGCATCCAAGCAGTTGTATACCGTGGCCAGGGAGATACTGGGCATGTCTGCCTGAACCCGCCCAAAGACCTCGTTGGCAGTAGGATGGTCCCGGTTGTGGAGAAGGACACTGTAAACCTCCCGTCGCTGCTTCGTCATACGGAGCCCCTGCAGTTCGGGAGGGATCTCCTTCGCCGCAGTCGGTAGCGCTTCACCATCGTTGCCCAACATGCGCGCAAGCTACGTGGTTGAGACCGATTCTCAAGACATAATTAGAACTATTCTAATTATGTTAGGGTGAGAAATGAGATTCTGCCGTATCGGTAGTGAGAAGGGGTGGTCATCATGGGGAATTCCTGTCCCTGGGGTTCGTTACCGCAGAATGCATGGCGGCCACCGGAGTCTTTGGAGCCGCACTCTCCCCCATCCCATTGGCTGAAAAATCGGGAAGGGGGAGGGATCGCAGGGACGGACACTGCCTGACCTGCCTGACCTGTCTGACCGCCCGGGAGCTCGTCAACATGATCTCGGGTCGCCCTGCGCTCTACCACTGTTGCTCTGATCATCCTCCCCATTGACCCACCCATCATTGAAGCCACTCATCTCATCTCGGGGGATGGGCTGAATCTCCGCCCTCATCGCTCTCCTTCCAGCCATCCCCCACCACCTGCCTCAGCTCCTTTTCTGCGGCCCGGAGGGCTAATGCCCGCGCCAGAAGAGCACAGCGCATAGCAGGGTAAGCACTCCGTAACCCAGTCCGCTGAAGGTCAGGATACGCCAGCGGTTGTCGCTGGCCGTCGCCCAGGTTGCCAGATCGCGGAAGGTGTAGGGCATCCCCACCCAGAAGAGCCCCTTGGTGAGCAGAAGATAAGAGAAGATCGGGACCAGCAGTCGCGTGGCGGGATCCTTGTTGAAGGAGGCCGCCAGCAGCGGCCCGGTCACCATCAGGGCCAGCACTCCCAGAGCGCGCACGAAAAGAAACTCCTTCACATAAAGGACCATCCCCAGGAAGGCGATGGGGACGAAGAGGCGCAGCCACGGCTTCACTGCATTGAACTCCCCGATGTCCATGCTCAGGGAAGACAGCAAACCCATGTCATCCGGGGCAATGAGAAGCCAGAACCAGGACATACCGACCCCCAGAGTGTAGATTCCGGCGGCGTGGTGACGCGGCAGCTTGATGAGCCACTCCTTACACGCCTTCGCCTTCCAGGCCATCAGGCCATGAGCTACCAGGAGGTAGGCCGCCATGGCGTAGCCCGCAACACTGAGGGGAATACTTTCGTAGGGATGCGGACCCATTTTCGTGCGCGCTAGCTACGCCAGCACCGGGGGCAGGTAAAGGGCAAAGGCGGGAATTCTGCCCAAACTACCACCCGGCCGGAGCCTGAAACTGGATTTTGAGTCCGGGACATGTTTCTCTACGGCCCCGCTACCGCCTTCCCAAAGAGGGTAAAGCCGGTGGAATCCTCGATTTTCACCTCGAAAATCTCCCCTGTCATGCGCTCGCGGTCGCCATCGAAAATGACGATCTTGTTTTGGGTGGTGCGCCCGCTCAGGCGCTCCTTGTTGGTCTTGCTGGGACCCGAGCAGAGGATCTCCTGGCGCGTGCCGATAAGGGCCGCATTCTTGGGAACCGCGATCTCACTCTGGATACGCAGCAGTTCCTGGTTCCGCTCTTCCTTCAACCGCTCCGGGAGTTGCCCGTCCATCTCAGCCGCAGGCGTGTTCTTCCGCTTGGAGTAACGGAAGATGAAGCTGTTGTCGAACTGCAGGCGTTTCATGCAGTCGACCGTAGCCTGGAAGTCCTCTTCCGTTTCGGTCGGGAACCCGACGATAACATCGGTGGTGATTGCCATGTTGGAGCGCACCGCCTTCATCTTCTCGCAGATCTCGATGAATTGCTCATTCCTGTAGGGGCGCCGCATCGCCTTGAGGATGCGATCGCTCCCGCTCTGCATGGGAAAGTGAATATGCGAACAAAGCTTGGGAAGATAAGTGAAGGCCGCCACCAGATCGTCACGATAGCCGATGGGATGAGGCGAAGTGAAACGAATGCGTTTGATCCCCTCCACCTCATGAACTGCCTCGAGAAGCTGCACGAAGGGTGACTTGCCCTCGACTTTCCCGAATTCGGTACGCCCGTAGAGGTTCACGATCTGCCCCAGAAGAGTCACTTCCTTGGTGCCCTGCTCCGCCAACTGTCTCACCTCCTCCACCACATCAGCAATGGGGCGCCCGCGCTCCTGCCCCCTCGTGTCGGGCACGATGCAGAAGCTGCAGCGCATGTTGCATCCCTGCATGATGGACACGAAGGCCGAGGGCTTCTTCCCTGCCGCCACATGATCCCGAATGGTGTTCTGGCTCCCCTCCTCCGCACCGGTATCCACCAGCTTCCCATTCCTGGTTCCTCCGCCCGGGATCCAGATTCCCTCCTCCTCGACGGTATGCCCCTCCAGGGACATCGAGGGATCATCCATCCTCTCCTCCATCCGTTTGCGCAGGATGTCCTCCACGTAGCCAAAGACCCGGTGGTACTTTTGCGTCCCCACTACCAGGTCGAGATGGGGGATGCGCTCGAAGAGTTCCTCTCCCCGGCTCTGCGCCATGCAACCCATGAAACCGTAAACCACATGGGCCCGCTTCTCACGGTGCTTACCCATCATTCCCATCTTGCCCAGGGCCTTCTGCTCAGCCTGGTCGCGCACCGAGCAGGTGTTGACCAGGATGGCATCGGCATCCTCTTCCGCACGGGTGAGGGTATAGCCTCCCTCCACGAACATCCGAGCAACCTGCTCGGAATCACGCTCGTTCATCTGTCATCCGTAGGTCTTGACGAATACTTTGGGCACAACTTTCCCCGTGCATGCTGACGACGGGGCGGGACCCTTAGCGTCTCTGCCGCAAAAGATCAACCTTCGGTTCCCCGGCACCGATTGACGCCGGAGCCGCAATCCATGGCAGAAGGAGCTCTTTTTCGGCCCTCCCTCGCCCCGGGTTTCTGCTACAGTGGCCGTGTTGGCTCCGCAAATCGACATTTTCATCCTCTACCTCGCCACCGAGCGTGGGCTTTCGGATGCTTACCAGCTTTCCGTGCGACGCACCCTGGAGACACTCGCCGACTGGGCCCGGGAGCAGAAGTTCGCCACCTGGCAGGATCTTGGCATCGATTCTCTCAGGGAATTCCTCGCCCAACTGAAGAAGAAGGGCCTGGAGGCCTCCTCCCTCCGCATCGCAGTGGTTCATATCAAGATCTTCTTCCGCTTCCTTGCCGGCCGCAGCCTCATCGAGGACGATCCCGCCGAGCCTCTCCTTTCCCCCAGGACTGGAAGTCACCTGCCTGAGACACTTCACGAATCCCAGATCGTAAGACTGCTGGAATCCATCGACCCCTCCAGGGCGCTCGGTCGCCGCGACCTCGCCATTTTGGAACTCTTCTACTCCTCCGGCCTGCGCCTCGCCGAAATCTGCTCCGCCCGATTGGAGACGCTGGACCTCGAGGATGGCTTCCTCAGAGTCACCGGCAAGGGCAACAAGACCCGCATCGTTCCGGTGGGTGGGCGGGCCCGTTCCGCCCTGGAAAGCTATCTGGCCAACGAGCGCCCCAAGCTCGTCAGGCGCCACACTTCCTCCGAGATCTTCCTCTCCGTGCGCGGCGGACCACTCGGTCCCGATCGTGTCCGGAAAATTGTGAAGGAACGCGCCCACCAGGCCGGGATCAAACAGAACATCTACCCGCACCTCCTGCGCCACTCCTTCGCCACCCACCTCCTCCAGAACGGAGCCGACCTGCGGGTGATCCAGGAACTGCTCGGGCACGCCGATATTGCCACCACTCAGATTTATACCCACGTCGACGACCAGCTCCTGAGGAAGGTTCACCGCCAATTTCATCCCCGGGCGTGACAGGCCTTTAGCCAGTGCCGGTGGAAACCATCATGGCTGCTCCTTCGTTCCCCTCGGGCCCTTCTTCCTCCTCGTCCTGCCTTGATCTACAACTCATGGCCGTAGCGGAACACGAACGCAGGGGGAGGGCGAAAGAGATCGCTCCGCTTCACCGGTTGTCTGCCTTCCCTCCCGGGCCCTCCACCAGGTTACTGATCCTCCTCCACGAAAGAACCCTGATTGTGTATTCCCAAAGCCTGACGGTGGCCCGTTCCGTATAAGCCAAAATGGGTATAACTGGCGCCAATTGACCTCCGCGGCCGCTTGCACGGTCACGTGAGAAGATTAGAATAAAATCTCTCCACTTCGCTTTGGAGATTCACCCCATGACCTCCAACCCCCACCGGCCGCTCCTTACCCGGGCAGCGGCACCTCTCTCCCGCCCCCCCGCATGGACCGGTTGGCTCCTGGCCCTCGTCATGATCTCCCTTCCGGCCGCGGGACAGCTCGTCATTAACGAGATTGTCGCCAACAACAAGAACACGATCGATGATGTGGATGGCGAATCGTCAGACTGGATCGAGATCCTCAACACCGGATCCCAGCTTAATCTCGGTGGCTACAGCCTGACCGACGACCCGTCCGTGCCCGGGAAGTGGAGCTTCCCGGGAGGCCAGTTCCTCGGTCCCAACTCCTATCTCGTTGTCTTCGCCTCCGGCAAGGACCGCGCCGTCCTGGGCCAGCAGTTGCACACCAATTTCTCCCTCGAATCCGACGGCGAGTATCTCGCCCTGTGCGATCCCGGCGGAACCGTGATTCACGAGTTTGCACCGTCCTTCCCCAGCCTCAAACGCGATATCGGGTACGGGATCGGCAACGACGGAACCCTCGGATATCTCTTCCCTACCACTCCCAATAGAGCCAATGGAAACCATCTCACTGGATTCGTGGCGGACACGGTCTTCTCTCACCAGCGCGGGTTCTACGACGATCCCATCGAGGTCATCATCAGCTCCACCACCCCGGGCGTCAGCATCCGTTACACCACGAACGGACGGGAGCCAACCCCCAGTCATGGACAGATCTATACCCGTCCCGTCACTATCAACTCCACCACCGTCCTGCGCGCGGTGGCCTACAGGCCGGACATGGTTCCCACCAACGTGGACGCCAAGAGTTACCTCTACAGCCAGGACATTATTGAGCAGAGTGACATGATCGGTTCAGTGGTGAACTCCATAACCTATCGCAACGAGATTCAATCTGCTCTCAAGGAGATTCCCGTCGTTTCGCTTTCCTTCAATCCGACTGACCTGTTCAGTGCCAGCGGGATCCATAATCTCCCCAATCTCAGCGGCAGCACGAGCGAGCGCGACGCACACTTCGAGTTCTTTGATCCCTCCAACCCTGACGCCTCGACTCAGGAGCCGGCTGGAATCCGCATCCATGGCGGAAACGCCCGGCGGCACCCCAAGAAAAACTTCCGGCTCTATTTCCGCTCCGACTACGGCAAGACCCGCCTCGATCACAATCTCTTCCCTGAATCTCCGGTCGACAGCTTCAAGAGCATCCTTTTGCGTGGTGGGGGCCACGACGCGTGGACCTACCGTGACGACTGGGACAATGCCAGTTTGATCCGGAACGAATTTCTCCACCGCCTGCAGCAGGACATGGGGCAGCCTTCCCCCTATGGCCGCATGGTAAGCCTTTTCCTCAACGGCGACTACTGGGGAGTCTACGAGTTGCAGGAATTTCCCCATGAACACTTCAATGCCGCCCACCACGGTGGAGACCCGGAAGACTGGGACGTCATCAAACACGGTGCCGAGGTGGAAGCCGGTGATCTGATCGCCTGGAACGAGTTGATCAACATGGCCGAGAACGGTATCGAGTCAGATTCCGACTATGCCGCCATCCAACGGTTCATCGACATCGACAATTTCGCCGATGCGATGATCCACCGCATCTGGTCCAGCGACGAAGACTGGCTGGCACCTGCCACCCGTAACGGCCAGCCCATCTCCACCTTTTCAGACGACAAGAACTGGTACGTCGCGCGCAGGAGCCGGAACGGCGAGGAACCCTTTATCTTCTACAGTTGGGACGCTGAAATGTCGATGGGCATCCCCTTCTCACGCAACGAGGCCACCGGTGGCACCAATCCGCCGAGCTGGGAGAATGACTTCACCCAGGTGGACAATCCGGATTCTCCCGGCATCATCTACGATGCCCTCCGCCGGCATCCCGAGTTTCAACTCCACTTTGCCGACCGTCTGCACAAACACATGTTCAACAAGGGGGCTCTGTCCCTGCGACACCTGCAGGGCCTCTGGGATCGCCTGGTAGATACCGTTCACTCCCCCATTGTGGGCGAATCAGCACGCTGGGGACTCGATAGCTGGACCGGCGCCACCCGACGCTCTCCCTATACCAGGAATACGCAGTGGATCCCCGCAGTCAACTGGGTGCGCTCCCGGTTTCTCGTCAACCGTAGCAACACCGTCCTCGCTCAATTTAAGGCAGTGGATCTCTATCCCGATGTAGTGGCTCCCAGGCCTTCTCTTCGGGACACTCTTTTCCCCTCACCGGTCAACCTTACCCTCACGACCACCTCCCCCGGGTCCAACATCTACCTCACAACGGACGGAGCGGACCCACGGCTCCCGAGCACGCAGGGGATTGTCTCCTTAGTGACGAGCGACCACCCGGTACAGGCCCATGTGCCCACTCAGGCCAGCAATGCGGAGATCGGAGAGAGCTGGCTCCAGGTCGCCGACCCATCCAACATCGACGACTGGGTGACCGGTCCCAACGGAGTCGGTTTCGAGCGGTTCCCCGCCAGCAATCCCAGCTACGACGAACTCATCCAGACGGAGCTCACCGACATGTATGGCCTCAACCCGTCCGCCTATATCCGTTACAGGTTCACCATTCCCGACCAGGCCACGATTGACTCCCTCAGCTCGCTCATCCTGCGCATCCGTTATGACGATGGCTTCGTGGCCTATCTGAATGGCGTACAGATCGAGTCCCGTAACGCCGGCAATGCTCTATGGAATTCTGCTGCTTCCACAAGTCACCGCGACACCGATGCGTTCAACTACGCGGCATTCGATCAGTCCAGCGATATTCAGTTCCTGCAACCCGGGGAAAATATCCTCGCCATTCACGGGTTCAATCGCACCTCCGGCAGCAGCGACTTCCTGATCCAGGCCGTACTGGAAGGCGACACAGGCGAACCCGGCGGCACGGTGGCACCCTCTGCCCGGATCTACGACGGGGCCATGTCCCTGGACCAGACCACGCGACTCAAGGCCCGTACCCGCCGCGCCGACGGAACCTGGTCGGCCCTTCTCGATATCCTCTACCGGATCGGCACCCCGGCCTCCTTCGACAATCTCAGGATCACGGAGATCCACTACCATCCCACCGATCCTGTCACCGAGGCCGAACTGGCTCTTTCTGATTCCGACAACGATTTCGAGTTTCTTGAACTGCAGAACGTGAGCGATGGCGACATCGATCTCAGCCTCTGCAGGTTCGACCAGGGAATCGACTTCCAGTTTCCGCCCGGAACCAATCTTCCAGCAGGTCAGAGGGGACTTCTCGTCAACAACCGGGAAGCCTTCCTCTCCCGTTACGGCCCATCGGTGGAACCTGCTATTTTCGGCGAATTTGACAGCAACACCAATCTCTCGAACAAGGGGGAACGCCTCGCTCTGGAGGACGCTCTGGGGGAAAAGATTTTCAGCTTCCCCTACGACGACAAGGCACCCTGGCCGATACCGCCCGACGGCGAAGGGCCCAGCCTGGTTCTCGTCGATCCTCTCGGCACCCCGGAGGAGGAATTGGATGAGGGATCCCGCTGGCGAACATCCCACCTCGACCACGGCGCACCCGATCTCGACGACGACTGGTCCTACCAGCTCTGGATCCGCGCGTTCTACGGTCCGCTCGCAGCCAGCGATCCCCTTCTCACTGATCCCCATCTTGTTCCCGGTCCGGGAGGACTCAGCAACTTCATGCTTTACGCCCAGGGCTACGACCTTGGTGCCACTCCAGCCCACCAGTTGAGCATTGTGGCGGTGGATGACCTCAATGGCTCCGACTACCTGACCCTTACCTATCAGCTGCGGGCCGATCTCGCAGGTGCACCCGTAATGGTCGAGGTGAGTGAAGACCTCCAGACCTGGAGCCCGGACGTCGCGCTGATCTCAAAGGAGGAAAATGGTGATGGCACCAGCACCATCACCGTCCGGGATGCCCAGCCTGTCAAAGCCGGGAGGGACCGCTACATCCGAGTGCGCATCGGAGAGTAGGCGCAGGAATTGTGACCCCTGCCGCACCGAATGACTGTCACCGGTCAAAACCCGTTGCCACTGCCTGTCGGGGCGGTATGCTGAGGGAGGGATGAGCGAAACACCGGCGGTCCAGGTCAGCAGCCTCGTGAAGGACTTCCGGGGGTCCTTCGGCCGCGGGATGATCCGAGCCGTGGACGATGTCTCCCTTCAAATCGCCCCTGGCGAGGTTTACGGGCTCATCGGTCCCAACGGTTCGGGGAAGTCGACAACCATGAAGGCTCTCCTTGGCCTGGTGACCCCTACCTCCGGCACCTGCGCCATCTTTGGGCGGGACTCTTCCAAGGTGGACTCGCGTCAGGAGGTCGGCTTTCTGCCCGAGAACCCCTACTTCTATAAACACCTCAACGGTGAAGAGACCATCCGATTCTACGGCAAGCTCTGCGGCATGCGGGGAAGATCCCTCCGGGAGCGCACCGAGGAACTCCTTGAACTTGTCGACCTGCAGGATGCCCGCAAGCGGCGCCTGGGGGCCTACTCAAAGGGCATGCTCCAGCGCATCGGCCTGGCCCAGGCCCTGGTGCAGGATCCGCGCCTTCTCATTCTCGACGAACCGACCGCCGGGGTCGATCCCATCGGTTCGCGCCAGATCCGCGACCTCATCTTCAATCTCAAGGAACGCGGCTTCACCGTCTTCCTCTGCTCCCATCTCCTCGAGCAGGTGCAGGAGGTGTGCGACCGAGTGGGAATCATTCACAAAGGGACCCTCGTGAAGGAAGGTCGTCTGGAAGAACTCATTTCCATCGAGGACCAGACCGAGATCATCCTGCGCAACGCCACCCCGGATCTCCTTCACAGGATCCACGAACTGGCCGATCAGGAAGAAGGCGTCGACCTTGTCCGCAGCGGCAACCCCCGCACCACCCTGGAGCGACTGTTCCTCCGCGAAACGGTTCAGCGGGACGCAAAGGCGGACCCGGGGAGCGGAACGGGACAGGGAAGTCCGGCGGACGGAGGACCGGACGGATGCAACAACGACACCGAGGAGGATTCCCCATGAGCCGCCACCCGCACTCCACGCCCCTCTTCTCCTTCAGCCGCATCTGGATCATCGCGGGCAACACCTTCACGCATCTCATGCGCATGAAGGTCTTCTATTTCCTGCTCGTCTTCGTGTTGATCTGGCTCGGGTTGAATGTCTTCAAACTTCCCCACACCGCCGGACCGGAAAGTGTGGGCGGCGAGGAACTCCGGCTCCTGAAGGCCCCGCTGGTGGGAACAATGAAACTCTTCGCCATCATCATCGGGATCGTGGCGACCGCTCTCCTCATCCCGCGTGACGTGGAAGACCGCACGCTCTACACCATCCTGGCCAAACCAGTCCCGCGGCTCGATTACCTCCTCGGCAAACTCTTTGGCGTTCTCCTCCTCATCCTGGCCGGGTTGACAGTCATGACCCTGCTTCTTGATGCCGTCCTCTGGTATCGTACGCAGGGGATCCTCTCCGAGTTCGACAAGGTGGCCGGCATCCTGATCGAACAGCAGCAATGGACCGTGGAAGACCGCCAGGAAGCCAGGGCGGAACTCCTGAGCCACGGAGTGACGTGGGGCCTGCAGGGAGCCATCCTGGTTATCTTCTTCGAAGCAGCCATCATCGCCGCCCTCGCCCTCCTCGTTTCCACCTTCTCAACCAGTACGCTTTTCACCGTGGTCATTTCCACCCTGTCCTACTTCATCGGGAACTTCATCGCCGATGGCCTGGACCACTGGCAGGGGTCTTCCGGGATCGACGAGGGGAGCCTCGGGGACCTCTCGACCAGAGCCCTCTTCGTGGCCTTTCCGGATTTCCGCCCCTTCAAGATCGTCGACGAAGTGCTGGCAGGCCAGATCTTCCCCCCTGATGTTCTCGGCAGCCTCGCCCTCTCCACGGGACTGTATGTGGGCCTTTACGTCGTCCTGAGCTGGTTTATCTTCACCTACAAGGAGATCTAGGGAGGTCTGACCTCGAGCTGCAAGAATCGGGAACCCAGTGAAACTCTTCTGCAATCTCTCCGTGGTGCTGGCCGCCGTCATCCTGACCGGCTTCCTCCGGCGACCCTTCGATGACCGTCTGGCGGAAGACATGCAGGAGCGCAATCTTCTTCCTCCCCCCATCGCGTTGGATACCCGCGAGGAACTGGGACAGACCGCCCTCGCCATCGCCCTGGGAGGTCTGCGTCCGCTGGTGGCTGCGATGACCAATATCCAGGCTCACGGCCACTGGGAGGAACAGGACTGGCACGAACTCGAACAGAGCTACAAGACCATCGTGGCCCTCCAGCCACGCATACGCTACTACTGGGATGCAGGCAGCTGGCACCTCTACAGCAATGCCTACGCCGACTACGCGGACAGACCCGGACTGAGCGAAGGACGCCGCAAGAGAAAGCAGCAGGAATTCTTCGAGAAGGGCATCGCCTTCCTTGAACGTGGAGTGGAACAGAACCCCCGGGACTGGCGTCTCTGCCACCTGCTCGGGAACGCCCTCAGTGCCAACTGGCGTCCGCAGAACCTCGAGCGCGCGGTGGAATGCTTCGAGCGGGGTCATGCCGAGAGCGGTGCCGCACAACTGCAGCGAAATCACGTTTACTGCCTGTCTCGCATCCCGGAACGCAAGACGGAGGCCTGGGAAGCGTGCCGCAGAATGTGGGACAAGGAGGGGAACCGCCGTTACAACACACCGCAGACCATCTTTTTCGCTCTGCAATCGTGGGCAGGCGAGACCACCTACAGCATGGAGGAAATCCTGGGATCCCGCATGGCAGCGGCACAGAAACTTCCTGACTACTGGTTCCGGCAGGTCGAAGGCTTTCCCATGGACGGGGTGGCTGAGACGATTAATCAACTCTGCGAGGAATTCGAGGTCCCCAGTCACCTCGACCCCCTCACTTTTCCTCCCGGGAAGACCTTTGATCACGATCCCTACACCCGGAAACCCTACCCCCTGCACCCCGTGACGGGCGAACCCCGCACGAAAACCTGGCGCAGCATCTGGATGAATCGGCCTCGCGATACCTATCGGACGTATCTGCGGTCAGTGCAGGCGAAGCGGTAGAATTCCACCCGGGGCCTCATCCGGCCCGAACCTTTCACTCGACAGGCTTTCGACCCGTTTCTATTCCTTGCCTCCCGCTGCGGCGGGAGACGACATGCGAATCGCTCTCTTTGGGGACATACATGCCAACCTGGAGGCTCTGAATGCCGTTCTGGAGGATGCTGCCAGCCAGGACTGCACGGACCGGGTCTGTCTTGGCGATATCGTGGGCTACAATGCCAATCCCGGAGAGTGCCTGGATTTGATCAGGGAGATGGAATGCCCGGTGGTGAAAGGAAACCATGACGAGGACGCCAGCGGTGATCACTGCCTCGAAACCATGAATCCGATCGCCGCCACCGCCCTGGAGTGGACCCGTGAACAACTCTCCGACGAGCAGCGGAAGTGGCTGCGTACCCTGCGCATGGTCCGGCAGGTTTCCGCCTTCACTATGGTGCACTCCACCCTCGATCAACCGCAGGCCTGGAATTACGTCACCAACAAGTTCGATGCCATGTCGAACTTCTCCTACCAGTTCACTCACGTCTGCTTCCATGGTCACACCCACGTTCCCCGCGTCTTCGTGAAGGACAACCGCGTTCGCGAAGTGGCGGCTGAACTCGTCGAGGTGGAGGAAGACTTCAAGTACTTCATCAACGTCGGCTCGGTGGGCCAGCCGCGCGACGGCGATCCACGGGCCTGCTACGCCATCTACGACGTCCCCAGGAATCTCATTATCTTCCGCCGGGTCGACTACGACCGCAAGACGACCCAGCAGAAGATCCTGGACGCCGGCCTGCCCCCCAACCTGGCAGAGCGGCTCTCTGATGGGAGATAGCAGCGTTCTTACGACCCTCTTGCTGAAGGACACCCCCTGACAGGAATCACCAGTCCCGCATGAGCGGCGTTATCTCCGCCGTGGAACCAGCGGATTGCGCGGAATCCGCGGACGGTTGTCCGGGGCACGCTTGAAGGGATCGGGGTTCTTCCCCTCCGGCGGAATGAGATCCTTCTTCCTCTGCGCCTCCGCTTCCTTTTCCTTCATGATCCTGAGCTGCTCCTTGAAATGGAGGGCCAGTTTCTTCATCCGCTCGTGGTCGCCGAGGGCGATCTCTGCCTGGCGGGTCCCGCGGTGGGCTTCACTGAGGGCCAGATAATCACCAGCCAGTCTCTGGCAGAGTGGGATGGTGTGGCCCTTGGCCTCCTCCCGCAGGAGCACGCGATGCGCCGCCAGCGCCTTGACCTCCGCGCCTACCCTCCCTCCTTTCTCAAGCCTGGTCACCAGGGCCCTCACGCGAGCTTCTGCCTCCTCCCCAAGCGCCCGGAGATACGGGGCCTTCTCCAGATCACGGAAGGCCACCCACTGGTCCACGAGGTTCGGCTTCCCCTTAATCTCGTCGATACGCCTGTTCACCCACTCTTCGGCCGCAATCTGGTGATCTCCCTTCGGATTGGCTTCGATCTCCAGCCACTGGCGCAGGGCCGACGATCCATTCTCGGGAAAACGGTGCCCCAGTCCATGCCAGGTCTCGAACGTGGTCCGTGCCCCCAACGGCCGATAGTGAACGAGGGCCCGCAATGCGAAGGGATAGGTCTCATCCTGCCGCCCGACCCCGACAAAGAGGGACTTGGGGCCGCGGAACTTCGCGGGCTTCCTGATGAGAAACTGGTGACCCGCTACCAGGATGACGGCCCCGGCCAGCCCGGGATCGTGCTGCAGGAGAAACCCTGCCATCCAACCTCCCTTGCTGAAACCCGCCACGTAGCAGCGCCTGGGATCGAGGTTCCACTTGGCCGCAAGATGCCGCCGGGTGGAGGAAAAAATGCGGAACTCCTTCTCGATGTATTCCGCAGTGGCCGGCAGATTGCCCTCCTGCGTGTAGGTCATGCCCACCACGATCCAGTCCTGGTCCTGCGTATGAGCCTGGATCAGCTCGGTGGTGGGTCGGCCCCCTGTCCCGTGATAGTAGAAGATCGCAGGCCATTTGCGGTCCGGACTGTAGTTCCCGGGAAGGACCACCTGCACGCGTTCCGCCAGCTGGGGAAAACCCAGTTCGAGACGCTTGGGCGCGCTGTGCACCATCCCGACAGTGAGGGACATGGCAGGGAAGAGCGCCAGAGAGGCCTTGATCCGCATGGCTTGAGCGAAAGGAGAGAAGAGAATCACCGATTCTAGATCCACCCCGCCCTGGAGCAACGTTCATCTTTCCAGCCACCGGGCGGCACCCGGCAGGGATGGTGATTGTTCCATTCCCGTGCTATGCATCCCCCGTGCTTGAGGTCGTCTGTGCCATCATCCTTCGTGACCACGAGATCCTGCTCTGCCAACGGGCTCCCGGACAGCATCTGGCCGGACACTGGGAATTCCCCGGCGGCAAGGTGGAAGAGGGTGAGGAAGCGGCCGCCGCCCTGCAGCGGGAGATCCGCGAGGAACTCGATTGCACGGTCGAGGTCGGAGAGGCGCTCCCCCCCATTGAACACCACTACCCCGCTCTCTCCCTGCGCCTGCAGGCCTTCCCCTGTCGCCTCGTCCCGTCATCCCCGGAACCGCAGGCCCTGGATCATGCTGCCATCCGGTGGATGCCCCTGCAGGAAGTGGAGAGCCTTTCGCTGGCAGGAGCGGACCACAGGCTCTGGGTCAAGGCGCGTGAGGTCATTGAGGGGGAAATCCAACGGTCAGGCTCCGGGTAATCCCAAACCTGCGATCCTCGGACCCACGGAGATTACTGCTCTCCCTTCCCTCCACCACATGCCGTTCGCTACCCAAGAAGAAGGCCGGTGAGCGAACTCACCGGCCTTGCTGCTGAAATTATTTCTTGAATCTACTCGGTTAGCGACGGCGCCGGAAGAGAACGAAAAGTCCTCCAAGGCTCAGAAGCAGGGAGCTCGGCTCCGGAACGAGGAGCGATCCCCAGTCGTTGCCATTGCCATCGGTGTCGAAGACCGCTTGGCCAGCACTTTGACCGAAACTAGGAACGTAACCGATGCCACCGAAGTCACCAGCACCGCCATTGCTTCCGGTTGCGTTGAATCCAAAACCGATGTCAGCCGCGGACTGGGCCCCGCCCCCGTCCTCAGTCATGATGATCCTGGCGTCAAACCAGCCCCCGCTTCCGAAGTTGTAGCTCGCATAACTGCGCTGGTTCCAGCCCGTGTTCTGGTGGGTAGCCCCGGCATCACCACGTGCGGTGAGGTCAGTGTTGCTCGTGATCGGAGTGATGTTGACCTGAACGCGGTCATCATAGTTCTCAGTGAAGGAGAACGATCCGTCGCTATCGTAAAATTGGAAAGTGACAACGATGTCGTGGTTGTCACCGCTCAAGTCGAAGACACCAGAACCAGGCTCGCGGTCGACGTCGACACCGGCGTCGGTCAGGACACCACCAACACCACCTGCAGCTACCGAAGATACTCCGGTAGCAATCACAGCGAGGTCGTTAGAGGGCGTCTCGCCAGTGAAGTCGTCACCACCGACATTTAGACCAGTGGTCCGAAGGTAGAGCGCTTGATTGTGCGTCCAGATTGCAGCACCGAGAGCAGATGCCAGAGAAAGGGGAATGAGGGGAAGCAGGGCTTTCAGTTTCATTTCTATTTTTCGTAGTAGGTTTTTGAAATAAAAGGCGTTGTGGCCTTTCAGCTCTGCGATTCCACACCCTCCCAAT
>JAAZXD010000130.1 GCA_014240355.1 Roseibacillus sp.
CTACGGGGCTGTCTCAGTGGAGCAGTTCGATGGCAGGACCCTGCCCTATATCGAGAACTTTGTGAATTTGATCGTGGCGGAGGAGGCTGGCGGGGTCAGTGAAGAGGAGATGCTACGGGTGCTGGTTCCGGAGGGAGTTGCCTGGGTGCGTCGCGATGGCGCATGGAAGAAGACGGTGAAGCCCCGTCCGAAGGAGATCGACGATTGGACGCACTACTTTCACAATCCCTCCGGGAATGCGGTGGCCAGGGACAGGGTGGTAGGGCCGCCTCGGCGGATGCAGTGGGTGGGGAGTCCGCGCTGGTCACGCCATCACGACCGGATGGCCTCCATGAGCGCTCTTGTCTCGGGTGGGGGGCGCATATTTTACATCATGGACGAGGGGTCCAGGGTATCCATCCAGTTGCCTTCAGACTGGAAACTGATTGCGCGCGATGCCTTCAACGGGACGGTTCTGTGGAAGCGTCCAATCACGAAATGGCATAACCAGCTCTGGCCATTGAAGAGCGGTCCCAGCCAGTTGGCCCGTCGTCTGGTGGTGGATGGGGAGCGACTCTTTGTGACGCGGAGCATTACCGGACCGGTTGAGCATATCGATGCAGCGAGCGGCGAAACCCGTGGCGTCTTCAAGGGTTCGGAAAAGGCGGAGGAGATCATCCATCATGAAGGGATTCTCTTCACCCTCATCCGGGAAGGTCAGTCAGAGTTGAAGGACTATGCCCCCAAACACAATGTCGGGGACCAGGCACGGGTGCGCACCGAATTCGTCTGGAATGCCCAACCGCGAAGCATCCGGGCCTATGGATCCGAGAGCGGAGATCTTCTGTGGGAAAAGAAGGACAAGATTTCTCCGCTGAGCCTCTCGGTGGCTGGAGAGGTCCTGGTCTATCACGACGGGGAGAACGTGATCTGCCTTGACCGCAAGACCGGTGAGCAGCGGTGGAGCAGTGAGAAGGCCGGGCGCCGGACGCTCATCCCCTTCAACTTCGCCCCCCGGCTTGTAATCTACCGGGACGTGGTCCTTTACGCCGGAGGAGACAACAAGATGCAGGGCTACGACCTTGCCAGCGGCAAGAGGCTCTGGGAGGCCACGCACGATCCCTCCGGCTACCAGTCACCTCAGGATCTTCTGGTGGTGGGAGGGCTGGTCTGGTCCGCGCCCCTGACCAGCGGTGGCCACAGTGGGGTCTACACCGGCCGGGATCCCCGCACCGGAGAGGTGAAAAAGCAGTTTCCGCCAAATGTGAAAACCTACTGGTTTCACCACCGCTGCTATATTGCGAAGGCGACGGAACGGTTCCTCATTCCCTCCCGCACGGGAATTGAGTTCGTGGATTTCGACAAGGAAGACTGGGATATCAATCACTGGGTGCGGGGTGGATGTCTTTATGGTGTGATGCCTGCCAACGGTTTGACCTATGCACCACCCCATAACTGCGCCTGCTACCCGGAAGCCAAGTTGTACGGGTTTAACGCGCTGGCTCCCGCGTCGACCACCTTTCAGCTCCCCGGAAAAATATCGGATGAGGGCCGGTTGTCCAAGGGGCCCTCTTTCAGTGAGCCGGTGAATGAGGTGGTGGCCGGGGAGAATGACTGGCCGACCTTTCGTGGCAATGTCCAGCGCAGTGGAGCATCGGGGCAGGATCTCGTCGACAACCTCGACGAGAGTTGGAAGGTGAAGCTTGGAGGGCGTCTCAGTGCCCTCACGATTGTGAAGGATCAGGTCTATGTCGCGCAGATTGATCAACATACCCTGCATGCCCTTTCCTCGGTTTCCGGTGAAACACAGTGGAGTTTTACGACTGGGGCGCGCATTGATTCTCCTCCTGCCTACTGGAGGGGACGTCTGGTTTTCGGGTCTGCTGATGGCTCGGTCTATTGTCTGCGTGCGGAGGATGGATCCCTCATCTGGAAGTTTCGCGCGGCACCTGTTGATCGCCGGCTCATGGCCTTTGAGCAGATTGAGAGCGTCTGGCCGGTGCATGGCACGGTGCTGGTAGAGGATGGCATTGCGTCCTTTGTGGCTGGGCGTTCCACCTTCCTGGATCACGGGCTGCGGTTTTTTCAGCTCGAGGTGAAGACTGGAAGGAAGTTGCTGGAGAGGGTGATGGATCATCGGGATCCGGAAACCGGTGGCGATATTCAGGATCGGCTGCAGACACTCCAGATGCAGGTGGGTTTGCCTGATATTCTCAGCAGTGACGGAGAGCATACCTACCTGCGCTCCCAGAAAATTGACAAGAAGAGCGGGGATCGCCTTGAAATAGGGCCGATCTCGGGAAATGCAGCCGCCCAGGGCGGGGCCCAGAAGGGAAAGGGCGCCCATCTCTTCGCGCCCATGGGGTTTCTGGATGACACCTACTTCCACCGGGCCTACTGGGTTTTCGGCAGAAACTTCGCAGGAGGACACAACGGCTATCATCAGGCCGGCAAGTATGCCCCCGCTGGTCGCATGCTCGTCTTTAACAAGGACAAGGTCTATGGATTCGGACGGGACCCGAAATATCTGCGCTGGACGACCACCATCGAGCACCAGCTCTTTGGTGCGGATCGGGAAGCTCCGGATGCACCCGCTCCCAGCGCTGGAGGTGGTCGTGCACGCTCCAATGCCCTGGTATCCTTCAAACCCCGTGAAAGCATGGACCCGACGGGAAAACCGGTAACGGTGGAGCTCTGGGTGTTTCCAGACGGACCGGGCGGGGTGGTGCTGGCCCATGGCGGGCCTCTCAACGGCTATGCCCTCACCTTGAAGAAGCGGATTCCGAGTTTTCAGGTGCGAGCAGACGAGAAACTTACCGTTATCTCGGCTGAGAAACCACTCAAGAAGGGGTGGAGTCATCTGGTCGCTGTGCTGGGAGAGGACAAGTCGATGAAGCTCTATCTCAACGGGGAACTGGCTGCGGAGGGGAAGGCGACCGGGTTGCTCTCCAAACTTCCGGCGCAGGGTCTGGACCTGGCGATGGATTCCGGGTCTTCGGTCGGGCAATACAAGACGGAGTTTGCTTTCACCGGTCTCCTTGACGAATTGCGAGTATCTTTCCGAGAGGTAGGTGCGGCTGAAATCAGGAAGAACCATGCCGATCCTCTCATGGCACGGAAGAGCAACAAAGAGGCCGTTCTGGCCTGTTCCTTTGACACCCCGAGTGCGAAGGATGAATCACAGGGCAGGAATCATGGAGCTCTGAGTGGAGTTGAGGTAGGTAAGGGCCGGCAGGGCCAGGCGGTCTGGTTCCGAAGGGCCCCGAAAAAGGGAAAAGCGGGTGGCAATCAACGGGGCAGCAATTCCTACGTGCAGCGTGACTGGAACCGGCAGGTTCCTCTCTTCGCCCAGGGCATGGTTCTGGCGGGTGACACCCTCCTGGTGGCCGGGCCTCCCGATATCATGGACGAGGAATACACATTTGAACGGATTATGGAGAAGGATAAGGAAGTTGATAAGGTGTTGGAACGGCAGGACGAGGCCCTCAAGGGTGCCGTGGGTGGCAAGCTGTTGTCTGTTTCGGTTTCCAGTGGCGAACAGAACCAGGAACTCAAACTCGAGGCCCTGCCCGTATGGGATGGCATGGCAGTCGCCGACGGCAGTCTTTTCGTGGCAACCAAGGACGGTAAGGTGCATCGATTCGGAAGAAAGTAGGACGAGGATGCTATCGAATCGATTGCTTGCTTTTCTCCTCCCGGGACTCGCTCTGGCCGGAGGGATTGCCTCTGCCTGCACGGTGCCGGTCTTTCGCTACGCTCTGGATCGCTGGCCTGCCGATCCCTATCGACTGGAAGCGCCGGCAGGTTGGATGGAGGGGAAGGCCGGGGCTGAGTTGCGTAAGTTTCTCGATGAGAACCGAACCGAACTGGAGGTGCTGCCACTGGCGGAAGCGGGAGCATCCGCGCGGCTCCTCATGCCCGAAGACGGACCGGTTGTCTGGAGCGGCTCGCTTGACGAGAATGCCACCGCTCTCCTTGAGTCGCCTGTCCGCAGGGAACTGGCCAGACGCATTCTGGCCGGAGAGTCGATGATCTGGGTCATGGTGAGCAGTGGGGATGACCGCGCCGACAGAGAATTTGAAGGGATCCTTAATGCCCGTTTGGAGTATCTGCAGGGGGTGGCTGCCATCCCGGAGCAGGACCCAACCGACCCTGAGAGCACGCTTGGTCCCGGTCCCGGATTGCGGGTTGGATTCTCTTTCATGAAGATCAAACGCGACGATCCGGAAGAGCAGGTTTTCCTGCGTATGCTTGCGGGGCCGCAGGGTGAACTCCTTGAGAAGGAGGAGCCTTTTGGAGGGGTGGTCTTTGGCCGGGGGCGGGTGCTCGGGGCCTGGTCTTCGAGTGAGCTCAATGAGGAGGGGATTGATGAAGTCTCGCTCTTCCTCCTCGGGGCCTGCTCGTGCCGGGTGAAGTTTCAGAATCCCGGCTGGGATCTTGGCATTGCGCTGGACTGGGACGAGGCGTTGCTGGCAGCTCAAATGGAGTGGGAGAAGAAAGGGGATGAGGATTCGGAGGAGAATGACGGAGGCGAAGCTGCCCCAATAGAGGACAAGGAACCCGAGTCTCGTCCGGAAGTAGTGCGTATCGAGGGTGGCGGGATTCCTGCAGGTGATGAGGCAGATGGCGAAAGAAAACGCCTGAAGGCGCATCCTGCGGTCGGACCAGTGATCAGCGCCCTGGTGGCCCTGACGGGTGTGCTGGCCGTCTGCTGTCTGGTCAGGGGGAGGGGTGGAGTGAAAGGAAGTTGATTCTCCCAATCCTTCCGCGAAACTATCTCTGCATCCTGCATGAAGGCACTCATCGTAATCCTGACCGCCGCCGTTCTTCTGATCGGGGCCCTGGTGTGGACCTACTTCAAGGACCGCCGGAGCAACGCCAACGCAAAGTCAATCACGGTCTACTGCGCGGCGGGTATGAAGAAGCCGGTTGAGGCGGTTGCTGCGAAATACCGGGAGGAGTACGGGGTGCAGATCAACTTCCAGTTTGGCGGAACCGTTGCTCTTCTGAGCCAGATTGAGAATGCGCCGAAGGGCGATCTTTTTATTGCCGCCGACGAACACGCCATCGACCTGGCCCGGAAGAAGGAACTGATTGAGGAGGTCCTGCCCCTCGCCCACCAGTATCCGGTTATTGCGGTGCAGGTGGGCAATCCCAAGGGGATCAAGGGGATGGAGGATCTCTTTCGCGAGGATCTCAAGATAGCAGTGGGGAACAAGGAAACTGCCAGTATCGGGAAGGCCACCAGGGAAGTCCTGGGTGATCGCTGGGAGGAATTGCGAGAGAAGGTCACCGTCACCAAGACCACCGTCATGGAACTGGCGGCGGATCTCTCCTTCGGTGCGGTGGATGCCGCCGTGATCTGGAACTCCACGGTTCCTCAATTCGAAAAGCTGGAGGCCGTGGAGGTCCCCCGCTTCACCGCCCACAAGGACAAGGTGACCGTTTCGGTTCTCAACGCTTCGGAATCACCATCCTCCGCGCTCAAATTCGCGCGTTATCTTAACGCTCCGGGGAAGGGCAGCAGGATCTTTGCCGGGATGAACTACGAGGCGATCGAGGGAGATGAGTGGGCGGAGAAGCCCAACCTCATTCTCTACAGTGGTGCGGTGAATCGTCCCGCTGTTACGGACACTCTGCGGGAGTTTGCGGATCGTGAGGGCGTGTCGGTAGAGACGATGTTCAATGGGTGCGGGGTACTCTGTGCCGCCATGCAGGCCATGAACGATGCCTCCAATCCAAGGTTTCCTGATGCCTATTATGCCTGTGACATCTGCTTCGTGCCCCCGGTGGAGGCATCGTTTCCGGAGGCCGTCCTCCTCACCGAAACGGTGATCGGGATTGCGGTGCCGAAGGGAAACCCCAAGGGGATCCGGACCTTGGCGGATCTGGCCGGGCCTGAGCTCAAGGTGGGTATCAACAACGCCCAGCAATCGACGTTGGGTTTCATGACCCAGGGGATGTTGAAGCAGTCTGCCCTGGAGGAGGCCATCCGCCGGAACGTGCGGGCCGAGGTGCCCACCGCTGATCTGCTCATCAATCAGATCCGGACCGGGAGTCTCGATGCCGTTGTCGTCTACAAGGTGAACTACAAGTTGGCCGAGGAGCACCTCGACTTCATCGAAATCAACCACGAAGGAGCGCGGGCGGTACAACCGTTTGCGGTGCGGGTCGATTCGCCGCGCAAGCTCCTCGGGGAGCGGCTCCTCGCCTTCATGCAGAAGAACCGGGCCCGCTTTGAAGCAAGTGGCTTCATCTGGATTGAGAACCAGAAGCCCGTCAAGAGTTCGGAACTGGAAATCCCACCCTGGCTGGCTCAGCCGAAAAAGCGTTAGGAGATGGCTTCCCTGGCGCGATTCTTCATCGGTCCGTGGGACTTCATCCTGAGCCTCGTCCGGGATCCGAATGCCCGTTTCTGGTTTTACCTTGCCCTCAGCACTGCGGGTTACGTCCTGTTCATCGTGGCCATGCTGGTTGCCACCGCGGTGCACAGTACTCCCGGGGATCTGCTTAGCGCCCTGCAGTCACGTGAAATCCAGCACTCGATCTATCTCAGTCTCCTGACCTGTTCGCTGACCGCTCTCCTGTCGCTTCTTGCTGCCGTCCCCATCGGTTACCTCCTGGCGCGATGCAGGTTTTTTGGCAAGGCCCTGGTGGAGTCGATCCTCGACATCCCCATCGTCCTTCCGCCCATGGTGATTGGACTTTGCCTGCTTATTCTGTTCCAGACAGGACTGGGAGGTTTTGTCGACTCCGTCATACCATTCACCTACACGGTATTCGGCGTGGTGCTGGCCCAGTTCGTGATTGGGGTGGCCTTTGCCATCCGTACCATGCGGGGAACCTTCGACCAGCTTTCGCAGCGACCCGAGGACGTGGCGATGACATTAGGGTGCTCACGGGGTGGGGCGATGTGGCGGGTGACCCTGCCGGCGGCGGGCAAGGGAATGGTAGCGGCGGCCAGTGTGGCATGGGCTCGGAGTCTCGGGGAGTTCGGCCCGGTGCTCGTTTTTGCCGGAGCGACCCGGATGAAGACGGAGGTTCTGCCCACCACGGTCTGGCTTGAGCTCAGCGTGGGCAACCTCGAAGGGGCAATCGCGGTGAGCCTGTTGATGGTTCTCTTTGCCATGGTTGTGCTGGTGGCCATGCGCCTTGTGGGCGAACGCTGGTAGCTATCTTGAACGATGATTGAACTTCAGAACGTCTCGTGGCGAGTGGATGATTTTTCACTTACGGGTGTGAACTGTGCAGTTCAGGATGGGGACTATGCCGTCCTCATGGGACCCACCGGCTGTGGAAAGACTACCGTGGTGGAAATCATCTGCGGCCTGCGCAAACCGTCGGCAGGCCGGGTCATGGTGGCTGGCGCGGACGTCACCGGGTGCCTGCCTGGCGATCGGAACATCGGCTATGTCCCCCAGGACGGGGCTCTTTTCCCCACCATGACGGTAGGTGAACAGATCGGTTTCGGACTCCAGGTGCGCAGGAGAGCAAAGGATGATATCAATGAATCTGTCTCACGGTTGGCGCAGGAACTGGGAATTGCGCATCTTCTCGAACGTCGTGTTCACGGACTCTCCGGGGGAGAAAGGCAGCGGGTGGCTCTTGGTCGGGCCCTCGCGGTGGAGCCCCGGGTACTCCTTCTCGATGAACCCATCTCGGCTCTCGACGAGGACATGCGCGAGGGGATGATGGCTCTCCTCAAGAGGATACAGAAGGAGCATGCGGTCACTGTCCTGCATGTCACTCACAGCAGCTGGGAGGCCGATCAGTTGGCCGATTGTGTCCTGAGAATGGAAAACGGGGTAATTGAGGCGCGCAAGGCCTAGGGATTGCCGGGAAAGGGTGGCAACGGTCCTTCAAGTTCCGGCCCCATGGATGATGCCCCCGTTCGTGCGGTAGCGGCCCTACTGGAAGTAGCTCACTCCGCTTTCAAAGAGGGGCTGGTGTTTCTCCCCCGGGATATTCCTGGCGATATCGGTTCCGCGGCGTTCGGTGTGGGCCATCTTGCCGAGAACCCGTCCGCAGGGGCTGGTGATCCCTTCCACCGCAAAGAGGGAACCGTTGGGGTTGTGCGGGATGTCCATGCTGGGATTGCCGTCGTGGTCGCAATACTGGGTGGCGACCTGGCCATTGGCGGACAGTTCACGGATCTGCTCCGGTGAAGCGTAGAACTTTCCCGCTCCGTGGGAGACCGGGATCCGGTACAGGTAGTCTATGCTGCACTGGGAGAGCCACGGGGACAGGTTGGAGGCAATGCGGGTGGTCACGTAGCAGGATACGTGGCGCCCGATGTCGTTGAAGGTGAGGGTGGGGGCATCCGGTTCGGGATCACGGATTTCACCGAAGGGAACGAGGCCGGTCTTGATGAGGGCCTGGAATCCGTTGCAAATCCCG
>JAAZXD010000131.1 GCA_014240355.1 Roseibacillus sp.
ACTGCGAGGCCTACAAGCCAAGCAGGGACGAAAGTCGGCCAAAGTGATCCTACGGTCCCGTGTGGAAGGGCCGTGGCTTATCGGATAAAAGCTACCCCGGGAATAACAGGCTTATCTTGCCCAAGAGTTCATATCGACGGCGAGGTTTGGCACCTCGATGTCGGCTCGTCGCATCCTGGGGCTGGAGAAGGTCCCAAGGGTCCGGCTGTTCGCCGGTTAAAGCGGCACGCGAGCTGGGTTCAGAACGTCGCGAGACAGTTCGGTCCTCTATCCTCTGTGGGCGTAGGAGAATTGAGGGGTTCACTTTCTAGTACGAGAGGACCGAAAGTGACGCACCTCTGGTGTACCAGTTGTTCTGTCAAGGGCATTGCTGGGTAGCTAAGTGCGGAAGAGATAAGCGCTGAAAGCATCTAAGCGCCAAGCTCCTCCCAAGATGAATTCTCCCTGAGGATCGTGGTAGACCACCACGTTGATAGGCTGGCGGTGTAAGTGCAGTAATGCATTTAGCTCACCAGTACTAATCATCCGATTGGCTTGATTCCTCTCTCTCGAGATCGGGAATTTCAAGGACCAAGACGGACTAGGTCAAAGAGATCGGGACGCAGAGCAAATGATCGAATTCTTCACATGGATGTCAGGGAGCGGCTGACGCGATGGTAACTGGAGGCCGTGTGCTGGGTGAATACCCACGCAACACCCGGCCTCTGGTGACCAGAGCGTAATGGAACCACCCGGTCCCATTCCGAACCCGGAAGTGAAACGTTGCCGCGCCGATGGTAGTTGGGCGAAAGGCCCCGCGAGAGTAGGTCGTTGCCAGGTATTTGCCCGGCTTCTTCGAAAGAAGGAGCCGGGCTTTTTTTGATCTTCTCATCGGCTTTTACCCTGCAGCGCTGGGGAATGACCGCGAATAAAGGTCGCGTCCCGGACGGCAGGCCGGTAGGTTGCTTCTGCACGGACATGGGGAGGGAACAACCCGGGCTCCTGAAGCCCGGTCTGAGAGGGACCGTTCCTCAGTCCCGGGGCCATCGCCGCCTAATTGGATTTTGAATCGATCCACCGTCATCCGCCTCGGGGCCTGCTTCGGCTTCCTTGGAGTCGCTCTCGGGGCATTTGGGGCCCATGGCCTGAATGATCTCCTGGTGACGAACGAACGTACAGACACGTGGGAAACCGCGGTGCTCTATAATCTTGTGCATGCCCTGGCCCTGCTGGTTCTGGGCCTCCTCCCGGCTCCGTCCAGAGTGGCTTGTTTCTCCTTTGCCGGGGGGACGGTGCTCTTTTCCGGATCGCTCTACGTCCTCTCGCTAACCAATTTTACCATACTGGGAATGGTCACTCCGCTCGGGGGCGTCGCGTTTCTGGTGGGGTGGGGGATTTTGCTGTTCCGAGCGGGTGAATTTTCGAAAGGGTGACTGGAGACGATGGAATCTCCGCTACCGGCGGATTTCCGGTGTTCCCTCTTTTGACCTCCCCCTGATGATGGCATGGGCCGGCAGCGGCCCTGCCGTGATCCGATCTGCATACTCTTGACACAGGCGGCGAGCGGTGTGTCATCAATAACCTATGATACGCAGCTCTCTCCTCACTCTCGTTGGCATGGTTGTCCTTGGCGCAGCGGGAACGCTCTTCGGCGACCAGGCTCCAGGGAAAAAAGATGACGGCTTCAAAGCGATCTTCGACGGCAAGACGCTCGACGGATGGGAGGAGATGCCCAGTGTGAAGAAGAAGGCATGGAGTGTGGCGGACGGTATGATTGTCGGGGAGGGTGACAAGGGTCGCGGATATCTCGTCTACAGCAGAAACAGGAACCTTGCTGATTTTGAACTCAAGTTTCTCTACCGCTTTCCGGGCAAGGGGAACAGCGGAGTCAACATCCGGTCCAGGGTAGACAAGACAGGACGTCGTAAGTTCCAGGGCTATCACGCGGATATCGGACACGTGGGCATTGGGGGGCAAGTCCTGGGGGCATGGGATTTCCACACCCCGGGCCGCCGGGAGCATCGTTGCTTCCGGGGGGACAGTCTGGTCATCGACAAGGATGACCAGCCCACCATCACGCCCCTCAAGGATGCAGTCACTGCAAAGGATATCAACAAGGGAGGCTGGAACGAGTTGCACATCATCATAAAAGGGAACAGGTTTCAGTTTTTCCTCAACGGCAAGCCTTCAGCCGAATTTGTTGAGCATCTTCCCGAGGAGAAACGTCTGCACAGTGGCATGATCCAGCTCCAGTTGCACGACCCCGGAATGATCGTGCACTACAAGGACATCCGTCTGAAGGTGCTGAAGTAGCAGTCAGCCAGGCAGTCTTCCGTTTTTCAGCTGCTCCTCCTGATGCCGGAGAGGAGGTCCTCCTCGCCTGGGAGGGAACGAGAAGCTGGGTGTTTTCGCGACCCGGTCCCCTTTCCGGTCCAACCGGATTGGGATTTCAGCCTGCAGATTTCACGGGTTCGACCGGGAGGGAGGGTGGATCCGCCCTTGTCGTTTCGGGGATAGACCTGGTGGATGGCACGGTGGGGCTTGATGTGAAGCCCTATCTTCCCTGCGTGGACCTGATTCCCGGCGCCTGGTCCGGGGTGGCAACGGAGGCCCCGGAGCGGTTGCCGGTCCGGGTGTCGGAAGAGGCCAGTGGGACGTTCTCGAAAATTTCCGAGGAACAGCGGGAGGTTATCCTGGAGACGCTCAACCTTGATGCCCGTCCGGCTTTCCACGAAAAACAGGAGCGCACCTGCTTCCTGCGGATCTTTGATCTTGATGTGGCGTGGAAGGTGAAGAATGGCGAATGTGTGTTGTGTGGACTCCGAAACTTGAGGGATCGGACGCAATAGCGGTTGAGAAGAAGTGTTATCTGTGTTCTAACAGACGTTGATGGGGGACGCTTCTGATGCCATTGCGCCGATGGGCGTGCCTGTTCTGCAATTCTCCGTTTTCCTGCAGAATCGGGCCGGATCGCTGGAAGCTCTCATTCAGCTCCTGCATCAATCGCGGGTGGAACTGCTGGGATTCAGCGTGCAGGATTCCCGCGATGCCACGGTGGCACGCATTGTGACCAGCGATCCTGAATCAACCCAGCAGATCTTCCTGGAGAAAGGTATCCCCCACACCACGGCGAACCTGGTGGTGGTGGCCCTGCGGCATGCCGCGGAAGAGTTCCAGAAGTGTCTGCATGAACTGCGGATGGCGGAAACCAACGTCGACTTCGTCTACACCCTGCTGCCTCACCCGGAGGGGCGGACGATGGTGGCCCTGCATGTAGAGGATGTCGAATTCGCCCAGTCCGTGCTTCACAGCGCCGGGGTGAAGATCGTGACCCAGGAGGAGATGAGTCGCTAAGGGAGGAAGAAATGAAGCACGTGTTGGCGGCGACGTATGCTCAGGGCAGGCGTTGGAGGGCGGGAAGGCCACGCTTGAGGAGGGCCTTGTCGACGAGGTCGCTCGCTTCGGGGTCGAGGTAGATCACGTAGGGGATGTCGTCAATACGGATGGAGTGAAGTCCGTTCTTTGGATTTGTGAGGGCCGCGGCGAGGGATTTCATGTCTGTTACCTTCTGGCCGTTGGCTTCGGTGACGATCAGGTTGTTGACCTGGTCGTAGCCTATGGTGGCCGGGGTCCGGATGACGCGGCTGAGGAAGACAAGGCGCTTCCGGCCCTCCTCGTAGTCCTCGGGGTTATTGAGCGCATCGAGCAGATCGAGAGGAGCACGACTCCGCCATTCCTTGCCGAAGGCTTCGAGATAGGGGCGGTTGAGTTCCTGGAAAACCAGACCGCCCTTGATGAGATAGGGCGGGGCCTTGTCGTACATGTGGCTGGGAATGAGATGGTCGGGCGGACGCTGGAGGACAGCCTCCAGCTGTTGTTCCTTCCCATCGCGCATGATGAGGAGGGCGAGTTTGTCACCAACCTGTCCGGACCCGCGCACAAGGTGGCTCCAGACGAGACGCCCATAAGTTGGATCCTCGTAATATCCGCGGCGATCGATTGCATGCCCGTTCACAGTGAGAAGAACGTCACCCTTTTTCAGGCCGCTTTCGTCCGCGCCGCTTTCAGGCAGAACGCGGCTCACATAGAGCCCTCCCTGTTCGTCCCCCAGGCCGAGCCACTTCCGGAACTGGGGGTCCTCCGTGAGCACGGTGGCGATGCCGAGAGAGGGGAAGCCCTCGTGCCGGCCGTCCCTGATGTCTTCGAGAAAGCGCTTCAGGATGTCGGGAGCTACCACGTCGCTGATCTGGTCCTTGGAATTGTAGCTGGCGAGGATGCCGAGGAGCCTGCCGTCCCGGGTGACCGGTAGAGTGTAGCTGCTGGAGGCACTCTGCATGGAGGCCTTCACTTCGTAGCACAGGAAGTAGTGGCCGCTTGCGAAGGTGGAGAGGAGGTCGACGGAGCGCACCGTGCCTTCGGTGCGGATGGCGTCGCCGTTGTCCTCGAGTTGCCAGATGTTGACCTTATCGTCTATCTTGGCCGGACCATTGATGCCGAGTGTGCCCAGCTTGTCGATCCACTCCCGGTTGGCCCCTTTCTCCGGTGCAAGGAGGGCGAGGTTGGCTTCATAGTCGATGGCGATCACCTCGGCGGGGACCGTGTGGGCGCCGTCAGCGGACTCGAACTCGATATAGGTTGAATTGGCGGCCATCTCGCCGGTGGTGAGAATGTTGCCGTCCTCAAGAATGGCTCCCAGGCCACGGCGACGCTGGGGTTGGTTGAGTTCCCACGGCTGGGCAACGTTGTAGGTCTGGGTGGTGGTGTTGATGCGAAGGAGTCCCTTTGCCTTTACTGCCGCGTGGGCCGGGGCAGGGAGGCCTCCCACGACAAGCAGAAGGGAGAGACAGAAGAAAAGCGGACGGGGCGGAAACATGATCAGGATGGGGGTTGGGAGTCGCCGAGATAATGGGAACGGAAGATGCCGTTCTGCTGCATGATGCGTTTGTTGGCGGATTCCACCTCGGTAGACGGAATCACGATGGGGCGGGCGACCCCGTTGCACTTGATAGTGATGAACTCGGGCTGGTCCGCGGCATACAGGAGTTCGTGAGCATGCCGGAGGTCCTTTACCCTGGTACCGTTGATTTCATCAACTACTGTGCCATTGAAGCCGGTGATGAATGAGGTCAGGCGATCGCTCTCCACCCGGGTGAGCACCACCACGTCCTCGCGCTCCTTGAAGATGGCATCCCGTACGTAGTTCTGGAAGATCTTGCGTACGCGCGGGCTATCGAAGCCGTAGGCGGAGTAGAGGTTGAAGTCGAGGGGCTGGAAGACCAGGCCGGCGAAGAAGACGAAGCGGGGTCGATCGCCGTAGCGGACCGCGTAAATGCGGGAATGGGGGAAGGCCTTGAGGGTGACGGTGACATCCTTCTTCTCGCCCCTGCGCAGGAACTCGAGTTTGACTTCATCGCCTGCGAACTTGCGTTCGACCACCTCGTGCAGGACGACCTTTTCCCCCTCCACCTCGATGTTGCCGGCATTGTCAACTGGGTTGTTGTCGATGGAGAGGAGAACGTCACCGGGTTCCATCACGCCATCGCAGGGTCCGGTAGGCAGGACGGAGGCGACCATGACGCCCAGTCCGTTCTCGGGAACCTGAAGAGCCTTGCGCATGGCAGGATTGAAGAGTGCGAACTCGGTGATGCCGAGATCGACGTATTTGTCATAGCGGCCGTCGCCGATATCCCTGAGGAAGCGCTGAATGACCGGAGTGGGGATCATGTAACCTGTGTTGTCGGCCTGACGCAGTCCCTGGAAGGCGACACCCACCACTTTGCTGTCCTGCAGGACCGGACCACCGGAGTTGCCGGGGTTGATGGCGGCGTCGATTTGCACAACCAGGTGCGAGTCTACGCGGGAGTGCGCGTAGGGGCGGAAATCAATGCGCGAAACCACCCCGCGGGTCACCGAAATGCGATCTCCACCGACCGGATAGCCAATCACGCGAACCTGGCTTTCCAGGGCAGGCACGTCACCGAAATTGAGGTAATGGAGTCCTTCGAAAGGGGCGTCATCCTCGACCTCGAGGAGGGCGAGATCACAGTCATGGGCGATGTGAACGACCCGAGCCGCGTGCTTCTTGGCCGAGTCGCGCCGGGTGATGAGAACCCGGTTCGCATTGGAGACCACGTGTGCGTTGGTCAGGAACTGGTTCGGGCCGATCATGAACCCCGAACCGGTGCCACCTCCGAAACGCCCGGAGTTCCAAGGCGTGCGATAATCCGCCACCTGCGTAGCGGATTCGATGCGGACGACCGATTTGTAGATGTCGGCATTCCGGTTGCCGGTCTCTTCCGGGTTCTGCGCCAGCGCAAGGGGATGGAGAAGCGCGACACTGCTGCCGAACAGCAGGAGTTTATTCATGGCGGGAAGCTAGGCGGATTCCAGACAGAATAAAGCGGAATTCGCATGCCGGCCAAATGAATCGTCGGACCGCGGGAAGCAGAAAAAACGAGCGAAGCGGGTTCAGTATAATTGTGACAGGTTGGATTCGGGGCGATTCGCCCGGAAACGGAGCGGGAGATCTCCCTGTTAGACCCTCTGCTCGCTGTTCAACGACACGCGCAGAAGCTGAAATCGCTCGCCTTGTTCGGTGTGTTCATTCAAACAGAGTGGTCTCTCCACCAATCAGGTAATGAGTAAAAGGCGTGCAAATCTTGCCATCCGCTATTTCTGGGTAGCCTGGGTGAGTTTGATCCGATGGATCTCCCTGGCCCTGGGGATGGCCTTCCTGATCGTCGTGCTGGTGACCACCGATACCGGCTGGCTGCTCCCGGTGGGCATTGCGGGTGGGATCTTCCTTCTCTCATTGATGATCTTTCTCATCGAGTCACCGGCGGTGCGCTGTCTGGGCTGTGGGGGATCACTCCTGCGGGGGATGCGGTGTGCCAAGCACGGGACAGCGAAGCGCGTCTTCGGCAGTTACACCCTCCACACCACCCTTGTCCTTGCGACTTATGTCAGGCCGGTGCACTGCCCGTACTGCGGCATGCGTTACAAAATATCCCGCTCCATGCGGAAGAAGCGACATGCGGTCGAACTGGAGGAGCGACAGGCCAGGCTGGCCGAGCACAGGGACCGGGAGGAAAAGGCACGGAAGGAGTCTGAGAAGAAGAACAGGCCGTACTATTAGACTCCGCTGCGGTGTCATGATCTGGTCAGCAGTGAGGCTGGATCGTCGAGTTTGCGATTGAAGGGCCGGAGCGTGAAAACGAGGCCCTTATTCAGCTCTGGACGTTGAAGCGGAATTCGATCACATCGCCGTCCAGGACTTCGTAGTCCTTGCCTTCCATGCGGATCTTGCCGGTGTCACGGGCGGCGGATCTGGAGCCGGCCTCGACCAGATCCTGATGAGGGCAGACTTCGGCGGCGATGAATCCACGTTCGAAGTCGGTATGAATGACGCCGGCGGCGGCCGGGGCCCTGGTCCCCCCGGCAATGGCCCAGGCGTGGGTTTCTTTCCCGTTGGAGGTGAGGAAGGTGCGCAGGTTCAGGAGACGGTAGACCCCTTGGATGAGAGCGGTGGCGCCGGAATCGGACACTCCCATGTCGGCGAGAAACTCGGCGGCCTCCTCAGCTTCAAGGGAAACCAGTTCCTCTTCGATGAGGGCGGAGATGATGACCGCTTCCGCGCCGTGCGAAGCTGCGGCAAATTCCTGCACGCGGGCAATCATGGGATGCTGTCCGGGATTTTCAAGGGATCCAGCGAGTTGGTCTTCCGCCACGTTGCAGGCGAAGATGGTGCGTTTGGCAGAAAGCAGGAAGAAGTCGCGCAGGAGCAGGGTTTCCTCCGCGGAGAGCTCCAGAGTGAGAGCGGGTCTGCCATCCCCGAGGTGGGGGAGGAGCTTTTCGGTCACGGCGAGTTCACGGGCGGCCTCCTTGTCGCCTCCCTTGGCCCTCTTCTCCCGGGACGCGTGGCGCTTCTGCGTGGAGGCGAGGTCAGCCAGGATGAGCTCGGTGTTGATGATCTCGATGTCCCGGATGGGATCGACCGATCCCAGTTCGTGGATGATATCGTCGTTCTCGAAGCAGCGTACCACCTGGACGATGGCATCGACTTCACGGATGTTGGCGAGAAACTGATTTCCCAGGCCCGCGCCCTCGCTCGCACCCTTTACGAGGCCTGCAATATCGACGAACTCGATGGCAGTGGGAATGGCCTTCCGTGATCCAGTCAGTGCCGCCAGCGGGGCAATCCGGTCGTCCGGCACGCTGACCACCCCGATGTTGGGCTCGATGGTGCAGAACGGGTAGTTCTCCGCCTGCGCCTTGCGAGTGCGGGTGACCGCATTGAAGAGCGTCGATTTGCCCACGTTGGGCAGTCCCACGATACCGGCCTTGAGCATGGGCAGCAGCCTGTAGCCGAGATCGGCCCGCCTGACCAC
>JAAZXD010000132.1 GCA_014240355.1 Roseibacillus sp.
AGTCCGGCGGTGCCCACCTCCTCGGATTCAGTTGCCATTACGGTGCGGGTGGAATCTGTGCGTCCCCTGACTTCCGTTAACCTGCGGCATCGGTTGGACAACGCCACCTGGAGCAATTCATGGGGAACCCAGGTCATGAATGACAGCGGTGTCAATGGCGACCTGGTGGCAAGTGACGGAATCTACAGCACGACTCTTCCGTCCCGCAGCGATAATACCATCACCCAGTTTTACGTGGAGGCCGCCTCTGCGGCAGGCACGAATCATGTGCCCCGACTGGCGCCTGGTGCTCCAGCTCTCTACGTGGTTGATAACAGCAACATTGCAAGTGACCTGCGCACGCAGAGATTCGTGATCTCGACCCGTGATATCGATTATCTCGGTGGGGGAGCATCGGGAGAGTCAAAGAACAACTATGCCTTCCCACGTCTTTCGAACCAGTATTTCAATGCGACTTTCATCAGTAATGAGAGTGAGGTCATCTACAACTCGGAGATCCGCAAGAGCGGGAGTCCGTGGACGCGATCGGAGGGGGAGAGCCTGTCGCGTGCGAAGTGGAAATCACCGAGGGATCGCCGTTTCCGGGGTTACACCCGGCGCTCGATTGACAATGATGCGGGAGGCAGCAAGGGTTATCACAACCGGATCATCCGTTACTGGCTCTACCTCCTCGGGCATGCCTATAACGAGAACGAGTTTGTTCGCGTGATTGTCAACGGAAGCAGCGCGTCTCTGCGTGAAGATGTGGAACCGAACGCCAACGATTTTCTCAAGCGCAACTGGGATCAGGGTGAAAAAGGGGAACTCTACCGCATCGACGACGAGTGGTGGTTTGAGGACAGTTGGAGTCGGGGACAGAGGAATGCGGATTGGAGTTACAAGGGAACCCGTGAACCGGAGCGTTACCATGCGGAGTGGATTAAACGTTCCCGGGAGGACGAGTATGATTATTCTTCATTCATCAACTGGGTGGAATTGGTCGGCCAGGACACGTTCTCCCGGCCGGAGATTGAACGAATGGCGGACATTGATCTGATGGCTGCCAATGCGGCGGTCCGTGGGTGGTGCGATGATTGGGATACTCTTACCCGCAACCGTGGGAAGAACGGGTATTTCCTGCGGCGTTACTCCGATGGCAAGTGGCAGTTGGCCCAGTGGGATTCTGATCTCACCTTCGGCAGTAGCTCGGCAGAGTTCATCGGGAACCTGACGGGTGTGCGGAACTTCTTTCTTAAGCCATATGTCCGGCAGCGTCTCAATTATTATATTGGTGAGATGGTCGACAACTACACAGCCGGATCGGGACGGTTGAGCACCTGGTTCACTCTGGAGGAGGCGGCTTCCGGTTCCTACTCGGCAAATGCCTCCACCTACAACAACTTCAACAACAGACGGGCCAACAACGCCCGGAGCAGTGCGATCGGATCGACTGCGCTGAACATGGCCTTCAACGTGACTTCGGGCGGAGGTGGGACAATCAGAACGAGCGGACAGACTCTCTCCCTCAGAGGCACCAGCCCCTACAATGTTTTTACAGTGGGGATTCTTGGTCATCCGGAGGCGGAGTGCGTTTTCAATTCGGAAACGAGCTGGACGATCAACGCGATCCAGCTCAGGCAGGGTCTCACGACTCTCACCATCCAGGGACTCGACCGCGACGGAAACGTGGTGCACACCGATACCGTCAACGTGAACAAGTCCGGGAATGCCCGCCCTGTGGTGGATGTGGATTCCAGGCCGGACTCCTTCAACGTGTCCGTGGTCGATGACCTCGATCTGGATGCCACCGGCAGTTACGATCCGGAAGGAACGAATCTGAGCTTTTCGTGGAGCGTGAATCCGGAAGCTGGGGCGACCCTGACAAATCCCACCGTCGATACCTCTGAAGTGATCTTCGGGAATCCGGGACTCTACGATATCACGGTAACCGCCTCCGACGCCAATGGAGGAGGGTCCTCGGAAGTACGGGAGGTCTCTGTTTATGCCGATTCCGGCTGGAGCCCCTTCACCGACCGCCTGCTGGAGAGTTGGTGGACTCTCGAGAATATGGAGGTGCGTCATGACTACAGCGGAGGCTCGTGGTATTCCCTCAATGACCGGCCGGGTAATTTGATAGTGAAGCTGGGGGACAGCGCGCCCAGGCCCCTCACCGGATCCAATCCCTCCCACCCGGTCATGTGGCGTGAGGTTCCGGACAGTGGGGACTTCACGCTGCAGACCGATATGACGCTGGATTCGGTTCAGCGTGGGGACTTCATGGCTGGTCTTATTCTGGAGGTTCAGGAAGGTGCAACCTCATCACGTTATGTCTTCGGCATGGAGGATGGCAACGCCCTGCGGGTCAAGCGCTCCAGCGGAGGCTCCTATACGCAGCTCTATAACCGGAGTTACTCCGAGGGAACGGCGGTGATTCGCATCCGGCGTGAGGGCGGAAACCTGCGTTTTGAGCGACGTCTGGAGCCTGGTGTCTGGACCACGATTTACTCGCGTTCCATACCGGACTCCTCCACGATGGGCCGGGGGGGCCTTTTTGCAGCCAATGATACCGCGCGGGCGTCCCGCTTCAGGTTCGACTATGTGATGGTGGTCGATCCCTCGGCATCCGGTCCGGCGGTAAACCATCTCCGGGTTACGGAGCTCATGTATGAGCCCACCGGAGGGAACAATCTGGAGTTCGTCGAGTTGGTCAACACCGGCAACACTCCGTTGAATCTCGACGGGGTGAGTTTCGACGGGGGTGATCCCTTTGATGCCTTCACCTTCAGTGCGCTCACTCTCGATCCTGACGAACATGTCGTGCTGGTGGCCGATACTGCCGCCTTCCAGGCGGAATACGGAGGTGCCGTCCGCGTCATGGGCGAGTGGACGGGGGGATCTCTGTCCAACAGCGGAGAGAAGATTGTTCTGCGCGACGACGTAGGCAACATCATTCACGATTTCAACTATGATACGGTGGCACCCTGGCCGGTTGCGCCGGCCGGACAGGGGCCTTCCCTCGAAGTCATCGATACCGAGGGTGACTATAACGACCCGGCCAACTGGCGAGCCAGTGCAATCGTGGGTGGAACTCCGGGAGCGGGAGTTGTCCTCGACACTGACGGGGATGGCTTGAGTGACACCAATGAGGCCCTGGCAGGAACGAATCCCCTCAATCCCGATACCGACTCTGACGGGTCTCTGGATGGTGCGGAAGTGCAGGCAGGGACTGACCCCCTCGATTCTTCGTCCATCTTCAGGATCATCAGATTGAGCAGGAATCCGGTTACCGGATTCCTGACGGTCATCTGGAGCAGTGTTCCGGGCAAGAGTTACACCCTGGAAGCGAGTTCGGACATGGTGAACTGGGTTGACGCGTCGTCAGGCATTCTGGCGACGGGGTCGTCCACCTCCCAACTCGATCCCGGCGCAGCTGGTCAGGAGCGGCGGTTCTACCGTGCCCGCGTGGAGTAGCGGGATCATGGCAGGACGGGCGGGGGTCCCTCGCCCTTACCATCTGGCATGTACGGGCGAGCCTACTTCAATACCATTCTGTTCGGCGAAGTCATCGCCATTGATGGCGAGTTCGAGGAGGTCGCTTGATCCCAGGAGGGCAAGAGGCTTGCCGAGGTTTACGTCCGTATAGGAATGATGGAGCGGAGCGGGGCGTCCGCCGCACATTGTGGTGATGCCTCCGCTATCCAGCAGATCCCGGGGGAAGACGGAGGCGGGCAGATTGGAAATGGCATTGCCGAAGCGATCGATGTGGACAACTTCGCCCCGCACCTCGTTGTCCCCTTCCACCACTTCCGGCCAGGGGAGACGCACGAAATCCTCAATCGTATCTCCTGCTTCATCGAAGCTGGCACCGGTTGCAAGGCGGGCGGCAGCAGGGGCGAAGATGTCGCGCCCGTGGAAAGTGTGACTTACGGGTTCAAGGAACCAGTCCTCATTATTGAGGACCCGGATTTCCTCGATCTGCTGTTCCCTTACGGCCCAGGAGAGCACCCCGTTATCGGGGCCGATGAAAATGGCGTGCCGGGTGCGCAGGGTGATGGCCCGGCGGGCACTCCCCACGCCCGGGTCGACCACTGCGACGTGGATCGTGCCGGCAGGGAAGTAGGGCGAGGAGGCAGCCAGGGTGAAGGCTCCGTCAACCAGATCACCAGGGGGGATCTGGTGCGTGATATCAATAATGCGGGTGGCCGGGGCAATCCCTGAGATCACACCCTTCATGGAGCCTGTAAACCAGTCGCTGGTTCCGAAGTCGGTAGTCAGGGTGATCAGCACCCGGTCATCCAAGCAGAGGAACGGCAAGAGGCAAGCCGCGGGGAAGATGCCTTGATCCGATTGATGCCCGTGCCCGGGCGGATCAGGGCCCGGCAGCATTAGGGGGAGCCTTGGGCCCGCCCAGCAGTTCTACCATGGCCCGGCCCATCCCCTCCCCGATCAACCAGTAACTCTCGGCATTGCAACACCAGTGGTAACGGATGGGGCGGGGAGAGACGGGGCCATCGCGGAAGAAGCTCCGCGTTTCCACATAGCGGGTGTCACCCTTGAATTCGTCGTGTTTGGCGATGGCTTCCTGTGCCTTCATGATCATGAGACGGCGGTCAATCTTCTGTTCCCATCCGCCAAATCCACTTCCCGCGATAACGAAGGGCAGGCCGGGAGAGTTGAGGGCCTTGCGCACATCGCGGATGAAATGAGCCAGGTTCGTTTCGTATTCGAGGCAGTCAGGTTTGCTGCAGCCGTCATTCCATCCCTGGTGCCAGCCGAAGCCCGCGAGTTGGGGGCGGTGATCTGCCAGTTCCGGGAACTCCGTTGCCAGGTTGACCATGCGCTGTTTCACGCTTGCGATGAGGTAATCGTACTGACTGCCGATGTCGTCTCCCCGTGGCTTGCCACCGGGGTGGGGTCCGGAGCTGGGGGGGCGCCAGGGTCCGGCCAGGCTGGTTCCACCCGGTCCGAACTTCAGGAGGAGGACGGGGTCGTCGAGGAAGTCGCCCACCATCCAGCCGAAGCCCAGTTCGGGACCGATGGCCCCCTTGGCAGCCCAACCTCCCACCCCCAGTTTGCCCTTTCGGTCGAGCCAGGTGATCCACACATCCTTCCTGGTGATCCACTTGCCGTTCCTGTGCAGGTGCCGATAGCGGCTTGCGGTGGCAGGGTCCCGGGAGACGGTCTCAAGGGTTCCTTTCTGTTCCCCGGCGATGCGGCCGTGGCCTTCCATGTTCGATTGTCCGGCCAGGATGAAAACCCTGACGACCTTTTCTTTCGCAAAGGCGGACCCGGGAAGTGCCGGAACGGTGCAGATAAGAAACAGGGTGAAAAAACGATTCATGCCAGATCGGGATTCGGGGTGGGGATGGATTCGAGCAGGAGAGGCGTCACTCGGCCACCTGAAATCGGTCAAAATGACGCTCGATGGAGTGTGGGTATTGATCCTGGAGGGTATCGCGGTAGTGGCGGGTTCCACCGATCTCCAGGGGATTGAGCGGGTGGTCGCTGAAGTCTGTCCATCCCATGAAGAATAGAGTCTCCGGAATTCCGTCGAGCCAGAGCTTGGTAGCCTTGAAGTTGGCTTTCTTTCCGTCGGCCACAAGGCACACGCCAATGCCGGACTTGCCGGGCCAGCGCGTGCTGAGGAGAGCTTCCCCGGGGTGATCACTCAGAACGGAGTAGCCGGCCAGCCCTTGGAAGTACTTGGGATCCAGACCCAGCGCATCGAGGATGCTGGGCATGACATCCATGTGGGAGACGAGAGCCTGTCGAGGCTGGTTCGGCACCCACCCGGGCCATCGGATCATGATAGGCACTTCGACCTGTTCCCGCCGTAGGCTGGAACAGTGGAACCAGGCCCCGTTTTCCTGGAATTCCTCCCCGTGATCTCCGGTCAGAATGATGATCGAGTTGTCGTAGCGGCCCTGCTTCTTGAGATAGGTGATGAACTCCTCCATCTGCCGGTCAATCCAGTTCACCGCATTTTCGTAGCGCTTGACCACTTCCCGGATCTGTCCCGGGGTGGGCTTGAGGGCACCAAAGTCGATGGTGGAGCAGTCCCGGTGAATAGGAATGAAGTCCTTGTCGGGCCAGTAGTAGTTGTAGTGGGCCGAGTCGAGGGAGATGAAGTGCAGGTTGCCACCCTTGGGCGTGTTTTCCAGCTGGGTCTTGAGATCATCCAGAATCACCATTTCGCGTTCCGGAATTCCGAGTCCGCCCGGAATTAAAGGGGCATCGAGAAACTGCTCCGCAAACTTGTGCTCAGTCCCGAAATTAAGGTCGCACATCTGCTTGTAGGCCAGATCGCATACCGCCCGGACGCTGCAGCGGTAGCCGAGCTTGTGGAGAAGGCGGATGGGGTAGGACCCCTTGAAGCCGCCCGGTTCCCCGGCCTCTCCCAGGGCGTCGCGCCAGCCGATGCCAATTTTGCTGTGAAAGAGGGTATACCAGGAGACCGGGGTGCAGTTGGATCCGGAAAAGGTGATGTCAAACTGCTGGCACTCCTCCTTCGCGAAGCGGGAGAGGAAGGGCATGATCGGGGGACGTACGGTATCAGCGCGCCAGGTCTCCACCATCACGATATAGATATCAGGCTTCCTTTCGAGAGAGGGAAGGGGATCGGACAGGAGGTGTTCTTCCTCACTTTTGGTTTGGGTGATGATGAAGCGAACAGAGAGTTTTTCGAGGCCGGGATCGGGCCGGAGAAGGCCCAGATGGATGGAAAAGATGGCATGCTCGGCCTGCCAGACTTCCTTGCGCACGCTTACCATGCTGAGGGACTGCTGGAGGATCGCACCCATCCACAGTCCGCCAAATATGAGAACAGCTCGCGAAGTGCGCAGGCGGAGATTGAATTTGCGGGAGAGTCTCTGCAGACCGAAGTAGGCTCCGCTGGCGAGGGCTATTACTCCGAGCACGGCCAGAGTGACCTGCAGGGGGGACTGCCTGATTCCCGCGGCCTCCAGTTCCACGCGCATATCGAACTTGCCGTCGAGAGTAAGATTGTTGACGAGATCCACCAGGGGTTGCTGCCAGTACAGGTTGGCGGCGGAGTCGGCCAGGACCACGAGAGGAATGAGAACGATTCCAGCAATGACCGGCCAGCGGGTGCAGGGAGGGGAAAAGGCAAGAAGGGCGTGGGAGATCAGGATTGCCGCCATCGTGAAGCCGCCCAGGGAAAGGACGCGGCCCAGAATGAGGAGGAGGGATTCCCACACGGTCTTGTCCTTGATCTCGGCGAAGGAAGTCAGATCGCGGACGAGAAGCAGGACCAGAACCAGCACCCAGAAGGCACCGTTGAAGGGCCAGGACTTGTGCCGGATACCGGAGGGGATGACATGGCGGATCTGCTCCTTGCCCGGTTTTCGGAGGGAGTTGCAGACCTGTATGAAGAGAATGACCAGCCAGGCGCCGAGGGTGGCCAGGGCTGCCCAATAGAGGCCATAGGGAACAACCGGGAACAGAGTGACGAGAAGGATGAAGTTGGCAGTTCCGAGAGTTCCCAGGGTGAGGCGATATGCTAGATATTCGTTGGAGCTGTTTTCGAAAAGACGACGGTAAAAATGGGTAAGGCCGACGAGCATCACCACGCCGAGGGTGATGGCGGCCGCTCCCATCAGGATATTGTAGCCAAGATTTCCGGGTCCGAATTTGAGAATGCGCTGGAAGGGAACCTGGAGGACAAGGGCTCCAGCGAGCCAGGCCAGGGTGAGTGCACGATTCCAAGCAGGAGAGGTGGAGGTGCGCTGGCTCGATTCCTGGCTCACGGGTTGGCGGATTTCGCGAAAGAGCGGTTGGGGACTGCATTGTTCCAGCCTTTCGGGCGGATGCAAGCGGATCCACGGGACATCCCTCTTGCCAAGGGGCGGTCTTGGTGCTTTGTAACCCACCCTCATGCCGACCTACGACTACGTTTGCGAGAAGTGCGGACACGAGTTCGAGTACTTCCAAAGCATGAATGACGAGAAGCTGAAAGACTGTCCAAAGGAGGATTGTGATGGAGCGGTGAAACGGTTGCTGGGCACCGGGGCTGGCATCATCTTCAAGGGAGGGGGGTTTTACGAGACGGACTACCGCAGCGAGTCCTACAAGAGCGGAGCCAAGAAGGAGTCGGAGGCCGCGAAGCCCAAGGAGTCCAAATCAGGTGAGTCCTCCTCATCCGGCTCGAAGGCAGATGCCGGTGGCGGGGCCAAGGATGAGTGACATTGTGACCCTGTCAGCCCAACTCTGATTTCTCGACAGTGTCCGCGGGATACGGGATACTCCCCACTGAGCGATGGCTGAAGACGAGAAAGACAAGGATTCGAGCAAGGATTCGGGCAAGGATTCGGGCAAGGATTCGGGCAAGGATTCGGGCAAGGA
>JAAZXD010000133.1:0-6502 GCA_014240355.1 Roseibacillus sp.
ATAAAGAAGAAATAGATGCCATCAGGAGGACTCAGGCCCCCACCTTCAGTTTCCCTCCATAGATCGCATCATCCCCCAGCACTTCCTCAATCCGAAGAAGCTCGTTGTACTTGGCAATACGATCGGATCGACTCATCGATCCGGTCTTGATCTGTCCGGCGTTTGTGCCCACCGCGATATGCGCGATGGTGGAGTCTTCCGTCTCTCCGGAGCGGTGGGATATCACGGAAGTGTAACTGTTCTCGGTGGCCAGCTCCACCGCGTCAAAGGTCTCAGTGAGTGAGCCAATCTGGTTTACTTTCACCAGGATCGAGTTGGCCACACCCAGTTCAATTCCCTTGGCCAGGAAATCGACGTTGGTCACGAAGAGGTCGTCGCCAACCAACTGGGTGCTGTCCCCTATCTTCTCGGTAAGCACCTTCCATCCGTCCCAGTCGTTCTCGTCACAGCCATCCTCGATCGATATGATAGGATACTTCTCCTTGAGCGCTGCATAGTAGTCCACCAACTCTTCGGAGCTTTTCTCCGAACCGTCCGACTTCTTGAAGACGTAGCATCCCTTTTCCCTGTCATAAAATTCCGAGGAAGCGACATCGAGAGCGATACAGATATCGTCGTTCATTCTATAACCAGCCGCTTCCACCGCCTGTGCGATCACCGCCAGGGCGTCGTCGGCGCTGTCAAGGGCCGGCGCAAAGCCCCCCTCGTCCCCCACCGCAGTGGAAAGATTACGATCATGCAGCACCTTCTTGAGCGCATGAAAAATCTCTGCCCCATAACGCAACGACTCACGGAAGGTGGGCGCACCCACCGGCATGATCATGAACTCCTGGAAGTCAATCGGGGCATCTGAGTGCGCTCCGCCATTGAGAATATTCATCATGGGCACCGGAAGAACCTTTGAATTCGGTCCGCCAAGATACTGATACAGAGGCAGGCCCACCTGCGCAGCGGCCGCCTTGGCCAGCGCCATGGAAACGCCCAGGATGGCATTAGCTCCGAGATTCTTCTTATTCTTGCTGCCATCCAGGGCCAGCATGGCTGCATCTACCCCGGACTGGTTGGTGCCGTCCATCCCGACGAGGGCTGGCGCAATCCTCTGGTTCACGTTGTCAACTGCACCCAGCACGCCCTTGCCCAGGTAGCGATTCTTGTCGCCATCCCGCAACTCCCAGGCTTCGTGCTCGCCGGTACTCGCTCCGCTGGGAACGCCGGCACGACCGAAGCCCCCACCCTGCAGGGTCACCTCGACCTCCACGGTGGGATTGCCCCGGGAATCGATGATTTCGCGACCGCATACTCTGGTAATCGTGGTGTCAGACATGATTGTGTAGACGAAATTGACTCAGGAAGAGGCGCTCTTACTTCCACGCCGTAATCTCGGCGATTTCATAAATGCACTCCTCTTCCGTCTCCAGATCGCGAAACTCGACCTTGTTGCCAACCTTCTGACCGATGAGGGCCTGCCCGATCTCTGACAGGTAAGAGACAATGAGCTTGTCGGGATCACTGTCCCAGGCCCCGAGAACGGTGTATTGCTCGGTCTCGCCATTGTGCCGGAGTTTCACCACCGTCCCGATGTTGACGGTGGCGGTATCCGCTCCGGTGAGATCCGATCCCTGTGCGTTATCCAGATCCTTCCCCAGTTCCGTCTTGCGACGAGCCAGGACGGCCTGCATCTGCTTGGCAGCCTTGTATTCGAAGTTCTCCCGCAGATCGCCGTAGGAGCGGGCGATTGCAATCTCCTTGATGTTCCCGGGGATGCGCTTGTTCACGAGGTCTTCATACTCCTCCTTGCGCCTTTCCAGGCTCTCCCAGGAGACGACCAGGGTCTCCCGACGGGGCCCGCCGTCACCAGTCACCAGTTCCTGCGTTTCCGGGTGCGCCTTGATTACACGGGCCATCAACGATTTCCGGTCCAGTTCCGCGAACGCAGGACTCTGAAGCAGCTTGCGCGCAAAGTTTCGCACCTCGTTCATGTCCACTCCATCCAGCAGGTCGGCAATGAGCCCGCGGTCCTCCGCCAGGAAATTCTGCAGTCGCAGCGTCTTGCGTGGTCCCTCATCCGTGCTGTCCTGCTCAATGACCGAGAGAATGGCCGATCCCACTTCGTGGGTGAAGACATCCTTGGCGGCCTTCCTGCGTTCCCGGCATATCCATGCCAGCGCATCCGGACCGAGCGCGTGCCGCGACAGCGCATGCTTGATGTGTTCCAGCAGCCTATCCATCTCTCCACGATCCGCAAACATCTTAGCGATCTCAGACACTCCCCGGGTACCCACCCGATCAAATACCCTCAGAATATTTTCCACCCAATCGTTTCCGAAGGCTTCCGGGAAAGACTCATAAATCCGGCGTTGACGGGCCGCTGGCAGACCTGCCATCTGCGGAGCAAGCGGACCACTGGAACTCGCCAGCACGTCATGGAGTCGCAGGGCGTTATCAGCCAGGGTGGTCTCCTTCAGAGACTCCAGCAACTCATCTCGACTCGCCAGCAAATCGAGGGCATCCCCCAGATGAAGCTTAATCCCCTTTCGGCTGATCTCATCAATCCCTGCCAGTAATTCTTCCGCCGCACCCTCGCTTTCCAACGCCTTCGACTGCTTTCGGATATCATCAAGAACCCTGGCCTTCTCGCGCAGGTTGTTGGTTGCCTCGAAATCGGATAGCAGGGTCTGCACCGGGCTCAGGTCGGTTTCGCGCAGGACCAGCGATTCATTGCGCTTACTCGGAACCACCACTCGATGAGATTCCCGCAATGCCTTCTTTGCGCGATCCCACCACTTCTTGTAATCAGCCTCCGGCACAACGCTTCCACACAGTTCACGGTCGATATGGTCCGGTTTCATCGATCCCCCGTGGGCACCAAGGGTCTGGATGACCACGGTAGCAGGGTCGCTCTGGGCCTGCTCCCGCAGTTCCTCGATCTTCTCGATCTTCTGTGCACGGAAATCCTCCGTCTCCAACGGCTCAGTCTTCTCCAGAGCCAGCTTCAACCCCATCACGCGACCCGACTCACGTTCAAAGTCAATGGTCACCTTCCCACCAAAAAGGTCCCAATCGACCACTTTGCCAGATCCCCAAGACTTGTGAAGACAAAAGCTGCCAGGAGCCAATTGGGAAAGGCGTTCCCCGACGGCTTGGGGAATGCGACCAGATTCCACCAATTTCACCACATCGGGATGCATGGCGCGGAACATGGTGAGCCCTTTCCCAAAAGGCAACGGTTTTATGGAGATTTCCCGGCTATTTCACCCAAATCCCGGTCACCTGTTCGAGGGATTCGGAATTCACCCCTCCCCGCCCCTACCCTTCGGCGCCCCTGGGGACATGATAAGCACGCCAAAGATGACATCCAACCCGGACTTGCCCGGCCAGCCGGATCCGGAGCATCAATACCCGCTATGTCGTCACTCTGGACGATACAACGCCCCGGCTCACGGGCACGCCCACCTGCCTTCACCCTGCAAACAAAGATCTTGGTTAGGATCAGATCCTCTTGGGGCAAAAGGGTCAAACCTTCTTAACGTCCCTCCGAAATAGCGGTGGAGAACTCAACTCTTCCGGGTTAGCTCTCCTGCCATGCAAGACTGGAGAAAGGCTCAGACCATCGGGATCGTGGCCTGCAGCGGACCCGGAGCGGCTCTCTGTTACGAAACGATTACTGCGGAATGCGGAGAGTTGCTCGGCTCCCACCATCACCCGGAGATCGTCCTCCACTCCTTCAGCTTCGGTGAGTACTGCCGCCTCCTCAAAGAGGGAAACTGGCCCGCCATCGCGAACCTCCTGACCGACTCCTGCTCCAAACTCGGCACCCTCGGAGCAGACTTCGCCATCTGTCCCGACAACACCGTGCACGAAGCCATGGAGCACGCCAGCCTGGAAGCAATCCTCCCGTGGCTCCATATTGCCGAGGTAGTCGCCCGGGAGGCTCACACCCGTGGGTTCCAACGCCTAGCCATCCTCGGCACCAGATATCTCATGGAGGGACCGGTCTATCCAGCCAAACTGGCCCCTCTCGGCATCAAGACGATCACGCCCAACGCTGACGAGCGCTCATCCATCAACACCCTCATCTTTGATCACCTCGTCTTCAACCGGGTTACCAGAGAGGATCGCTCTACCCTCCTCAACGTCATCGAACGACTCCATGACGAACATCAGTGCGACGCCGTTGTGCTGGGCTGCACCGAACTTCCTCTCATCCTCAACGACCAAGTCTCCCCTCTGCCCACCCTCGACTCCACCCGGCTTCTCGCACGGGCCGCCATCAAAAGAGCGGCGACCCGTGATTGAAATCCCCGCTCCTTCCATGCCTGCCTCCGCATGATCATTCCTCCTGTTGCCAATCCTCTTCCCTCTGCTGCACTACAATTCCTCAACTAGATGGCAACACGGGAACAAACCGATCTTCCTCGACGGTCCCGCTCAGGCCCTCTCCTCTCCTCATGATCCTTGCCAACTTCCAGACTGGAAACACCACCCATCTCGTCACTCTGGCGGTCATCGCGGTGGCCGCGGCGCTGCTGGCGCTCGCCATCCGGCGCGAGTCCCCCGAATCCCATCAACGCCTTCTCCGACTATTCGTGGGCTGGGGCTGCGTCGTCGCCTGGATCCTCAACACGGGCTACTGGATGCTACCCGAACGCTTTGATCTGGCGAAAAGCCTGCCCCTTCATTTCTGTAACGCGGCCAACGTCTTCGGTGCTCTCGCAATCCTCAAGGGCATCCGTCTCTTCCAGGGAATCATCTACTTCTGGGCCTGCCTCTACCTGTGGGCCTTCCTGACGCCCACCCTGGGAGAGGGGCCCGGAAACTGGGGATTCTGGATCTTCTGGATTTATCACGGTTTCATCATCTTCGCACTGGTCCACATTTGCCGCTCCGAACACTTCCGCCCTTCCTTCCGGGACCTCCTTCACAGCTCACTCTTCACCCTCACCTACGTAATTCTTCTTTCCATCATCGACGCCTTCACAGGCTGGAACTACGGTTTTCTGGGCAACAACGTTCCCGGTGCACCTACGCCCGTCGATCTCCTCGGCCCCTATCCTATGAGGATTCTCTGGATGATCCTGATAGGAGCATTCCTCTTCCTCCTCCTCTGGATACCATTCCGCAACTACTCGACAACCCGGACGCGAAAGTAATGGCCGGGCGGCATGAGCAGCTCTCCCTCCTCGCCACTTAATCTGGCCTGCAGGAGAAAGTCACGATTGGTAGAAGCCCGGTTGAGCCCCTGCAGCGCGAGGATGTTTCGTCCCTTCCGGAGAGTGTCTGCATACGCTCCCAGGTCAAACACGTTGAAACTGACGGCCTGACTGTCCGGGCGACTGGAGGGCGCCAAAGAATTCCAGCTGAGTTCCCCTCCCGGAACATTGTCTCTCGCTACCGGAACGCCATTCACCCAGGCAGCAAAGCCGTCGTCGTAACGCACTTCCAGCTTCAGGCTGATGATCTGCAACGGATTGTCTACATTGAACGGAAGACGCAGGTAGGCAGTCGGGTGATTGCGATACATTGCCGTCTGCAGGTCACTTCCGATGAACTGATCATAGGTTGTCTGGTTCTGGTCATAGCCGATCCCCTGGGTAACAGCATCCCAGTCGATCTCCCCGCCCGCTGCCGCAAATTCCGCTTCATTCCCTCCCCGCCACAGTCCATCCAGACTACGAACCGGCACAAGGGCTCTGCCTTCCGCATTGTAGGCCACGTAGATGATTTCCCGGGCCGAACCGGGAGCATGGAGAAGCACAGTGGCCGTGGTGGTGTCCCCTCCCGCGGCAATCTCCTCCGTGACACTCTGGAAGTTCCGTAACGTGGCGGAGGATTCAATGACATACCTTTTGCCGGCCACACTCTGAAAAACCACCTCATTGACGCCGGTCACCTCCCTCGTAACCCGCAGGATTCGGAGCATCGAAGTGGGATCGTTGGGATCCGTAGCCGCTGTCCATTCCTCCCCGTTACCGCTCAGGTCACCATCCGGGTCATCGCCGACCCCGGCGGACAGGTCGCCAAAATGAGCCCGTTCCCAATCGTCCGGCAGTCCATCCCCATCGCTGTCAGTGGCCATCCAAGAGATCTCGTCGAGATACCCCACATCGTCGTGATTGGACAGCGAACCATCCTTCTCGTAGGACCAGCTCAGTCGACGCGTCCCTTCCGGCACCTCATACGACACCATTCGCCAGCCTGTCTCTCCGCTGATTTCCTCCACCGGAATGCCGTCCACCTGGAAGACCAGTTGATCGTAGTCCTCCTCCGAGGACACTTTCCACCAGAACTGCAGGTCACCGGGGCCCTCCACCGTGGTCTCCACCCAGGAGTGCTCATCATCATTGATCGCTCCGCTCTGCAAGGCCTGACCATCCTCGCGGCTCTCCTGTTCCTGCACAATCCAGGGTGTCTCCGAGGTCGCGAAGATCAGGTTACTGTTGTTGATCGCTGAAGCGAAATCGGGAGGTGGCGGTGGCGGCACCACCGTGATGGCGAGCCTCTC
>JAAZXD010000133.1:6512-8340 GCA_014240355.1 Roseibacillus sp.
CCACTTCCTCCACTCCCTCCACTCCCTTCACTTCCTCCATCTCGTCCACTTCCTGCTCCCCCTCCACCTCCTCCACTCCCTCTGCCCTCGGCGTCCAGCTCAACACCCCGCTCTTGGCATCGACCATCATCCCCGGGGGACCATCCCCGATGGAAAAGGAAAGACTCAGGTTGCTCGTCGCCACCCGGTAACGCAAAGGTTCATCAACAATCATGCTGGTCGCGAGCGGGCTCACGATGAGAGGCTGACTGAAGTCACCGCTCTCCCACGTATCGCCCTCCACCAACTGGATGAACTGGTCCGCTGCCGGCGCGGGGATCTCTTCCCTGATCCCTGAAGGCCACCTCACGACCAGTTTTCTTATCTCGGTGGTGCTGCCCAGTCCGAAGATCTTCGTGAGCGAGTTCTGAATCCCATAACCTTCCCCCGCCCGCACTTCGCGCAGCTGCACACCCCAGCTTCCATGTAATTCAATCCGGGCACCGATCCCATTTGCATTGGAGAGCCGTCCACGAAGCTGAACCCCAAGGAAATGATTGGCGTTCCCATCGTTCAGAAACACGAGGTCCCGTTGATCATCCGAGGGTTCGTTGTAAAGCGTCCCGCGTCCGCCGAAAATATCCACGAACCCGTCGTGGTTGAAATCACCCAGAGCGCACGAATGCAGATAAGATATCGGTGTCTCTCCCCCGGTTTGCAGGACATTGGATACACGGGTGAACGATCTGTCTCCATTGTTACGGTAGAGGCGATAGGTTGCTTCTGAACCTCCCAGGTTTGAGGCAGTCACCAGGAGATCGACAAACGCATCATTGTCAAAGTCCCGAAAGAGCGCCTGGATTCCGAAGTAATTGATACCTGCCAGCCCGGCGCTCGCGCTGATATCCGTGAAGGAACCCGATCCGTCATTCTCGAACAACTTCGACGCCCCCGGACCGTGGTTGAGAACGAAACAATCGAGATCCCCGTCATTATCGATGTCCGCGAAATCCGCACACCATGACTGCTCCCCATCGTCCAATCCGGCAGCCGACCCCTCATCAGAGTAGCTGTTGGTTCCATCGTTGCGGAAGAGGCGATTTATGCGCCGTCGATCGGTCGAGTCAGCCACTCCGAGCCGGCACTTGGAGAGATACATGTCGCCGTGCCCATCGTTGTCGTAATCGATCTGGATCGCGGCGTAGTTTCCACTTGAGACACTGGATGACAGAGAGTCGCCAACCAGCCCCGGTTCCAGCAGGAATTCCCCGGTGCCATCATTGCGATAGCGATGGTTGTCGTCATTGTCGTCACAGGCGAAAATGTCGACATTCCCGTCATTGTTGAAATCCGCAAAGATGGAACCCTGCACGAAGATGTCGCGATCGGGCAGCCCTACCAGGGCATAGGACGTCCCGACCGCATCGGCCTTCAGCAGAAAGGCTCCTCCCGAGGAAGGACCAAGGAAGAGATCGTTGAATCCATTGCGATCAACGTCCGCCGCACACACCGCCCAGATCGAACCACGGGGAATCTCTCCATAAACGTAGGACGAAAATGGCTCGCCGGGCCCTTCCTGGTAGTCAATCAGAAGTCGATCGGTTTCATGGAGGCGGATCAGGTCGTCCCGGCCATCGCCATTCATATCAACCACTGCCATGGGCGCTCCGCTGAGGGACACCTCACTCAGAAGGTCTCCTTGCTCGGTGAAACTGAATTGCGCCTCGACCGAGGTGGCAGAAGCGAGCACCAGGGGCGCACCAATAACTAGCAGACGTTTCACGGGGCACATCCAGCATCGGAAAATCAGGCCCGGAGTCAATCACCAGAGCAGAGGCAAATCTTGCCG
>JAAZXD010000134.1 GCA_014240355.1 Roseibacillus sp.
CAGTGGAAGGTTTGAGGAACAGGATGTAGACGGCGCCGATGGCGAGAGCGTAAACGACATGCATCGGCAGCTCATCGAGCTCGTAGCGGAATCTGATGATTCCCTGCTGGAAGCCTTCTTCGAAAAGGGTGAACTGAGCGAGGAGGAACTCCGGAGTCATCTTCACGACGCCATTCAGAATCAGGCCTTTTCACCCCTGTTCTGTACGGGTGCCGCCAGCAACGTGGGTGTCGCACGTCTCATGGATTTCATCGCCAAGTTCGGCTCCTCGCCCCTGGACCGCAGGAGCATTGCCTGCGAATCGCCGGACGGCGATCAGGTCGAGGTGAATCTGGAAGGCTCCGAGCCTGTCATCTTCATCTTCAAGACGCTGGTAGAGGAACACGTGGGCGCCCTCTCATTCTTCCGGATCTACTCGGGAGAACTCAAATCGGGGGACACCCTCTACAACATCAACACCGGCGAGAACGAGCGTATCGGCCAGATCCTCCTTCCCAACGGCAAGGACAGGGAAGCATCTGATCACCTCAAGTCGGGAGAGATCGGAGCCCTGGTCAAACTCAAGGGCACTCACACCAACGACACCCTCTGCAGCCCGAAACTGAAGGCCCGCCTGCCCGGGATCGAATATCCCGCACCAAACATCCACGCCGCCCTTCGGCTGACGGCCCGGGGTGACGAGGAGAAGGTGGCGGAAGGCCTGTCCGTCATTCACGAGGAAGATCCCGCCTTCCAGTTCCGCGTGGATCCCGAACTGAAGCAGACCATCCTCTCGGGACAGGGAGAGATTCATCTCAAGTCTGTCTCGGAAACCCTCAGACGGCGCTACAACATCGATATCGAGCTCGAACAACCGCGCATTCCCTACCGCGAAACCATCCACACGAAAGCTGAATCGAAGTATCGCCACAAGAAACAGAGTGGAGGTTCCGGCCAGTTCGCGGAGGTCTGGATACGCATCGAGCCGCTCCCGCGCGACAGCGGCGTCGAGTTTGGTCATTCGCTGGTGGGCAACAACGTCGATCGAAACTTTGTCCCCTCGGTCGAGAAAGGAATCCGTGCCGCCGAGCGCGACGGCATCCTCGCGGGCTACCAGGTCTGTGATGTGAAGATCGACTTCTATGACGGCAAACAGCACCCGGTCGATTCCAAGGACGTGGCCTTCCAAATCGCAGGCAAACACGCCTTCCGCGAGGCCTTCATGAATGCGCAACCGCATCTTATCGAGCCCGTCCTGCAGGTGAAGATCCGGACTCCCGAGGAATCCCTGGGCAACGTCCTCGGCGATCTTTCGGTGCGGGGCGGTCGCGTGATGGGAACGGAGACCGAGGGTCACGCCCAGGTGGTAACCGCGGAGGTTCCCGCGCGCGTCATGCATGCCTACGCCACGGACCTGCGGTCCATGACCGGCGGTCGCGGACAGCACAGTGAGAGCTTCTCCCACTACGAGGACATGCCCAAGGAGGTGGAACAGAAGGTTATTTCCGAAGCGAGCAAGCAAAGTGATGCCGCCTAGGCAGATTTGCTTCCACCACCCCGAATTCAGGGAGCCCCGGATACCCGTCCGGGGCTCTTGTCCTCCCTGCCGGAGGGGTGATCCCCGTCTTCAGTCGCCACCTGAAGCCTTATGGCAGGAGGGAAAGCACCCCGGGGCCCTTGTGCAGTTCCCCGTCCGTCACGATTCGGGCTCTCAGTCCACCCACCCCCTTCAGAAATTCATGCACGCCTTCGGCCGCGGCTTCGTTCATCCAGTAACAGGGCGCAGCTTCCTCCACACCCTCGAACTCCAGACCCTGAAGAGCAAAGGACTTCCCAATCAGTTCCGGAAGGGGCACATCCCTCAGGATCACATTCCGACGAAATGCCCAGGCCGCCAGTTCGGGAAGGTCGAACTTTCTTTTCACCATCTCGAAGACCCCGTGGTCGAAAAAGGTAATCTGGCCCTTGTAGTTCTCCTTATGATCAAAATAGCGGTCCCCGCGGATCCCCCGGCCGGCCACGCACTCGATCGAGTCGGAATCCTCTATCCCGTGATCGAGTGACTCTTTCCCATGGCGACCCACGTAGTTGTGCCCTTCGGACACGAACAGGTGAACCAGTTCAATTTCCCACTCCATGATCCCTATCCTCCGATGTAGCTCATTTCCACTTTGGGCTTCTCTCCGCTTCCCCGTTCCTCCGAGTAGCGATCAGAACGACCGCGCCAGATTCCCTCCAGTACGGAGCACAAGGCTGCTTCCTTCCCCGAGCGCAGGAGCCCGCGGACGTCTACCCCGCTCCTGGCAAAGAGGCAGGTGAAGAGTTTTCCTTCTGCCGATAGACGCAACCGGTTGCATCCACCACAAAACGGGCTGGTCACCGAGGAAATAACTCCGACTTCACCGCTTCCCTCGCAAAAACCATAACGCTGGGCCACTTCACCCCTGTGGGCTGGGCTCAGTTTCTGCAGGGGGAACTCCTTCTCGATCACTTCCACTATTTCCCTTGCGGAGACAACCTCTTCCATACGCCACCCGTTCGTCTCTCCCACGTCCATGAACTCGATGAAGCGGACAGGGATGCCATGCTCCCTTCCCCAGTGCACCAGGGGAATTATCTCTCCCTCATTTACTCCCCGTTGGACAACCGCATTGACCTTCACACCCAACCCACAGTCCTTTGCCCTCTCGATCCCGGTCAGGACACTCTCTACCTTGGCCCCTACCCCATTCATCCTGGCAAAGATCTCCCGGTCGAGGGCATCCAGGCTGACGGTCACCCGGTGTAACCCCGCCCGGCGAAGATCTGCGGCATGAAGAGCCAGCAGCACTCCGTTGGTGGTAAGCGCCAGGTCTTCAATTCCCTTCACCCGGGCCAGCATTTCCACCAGATCCTGCACCCCGCGTCGTAGCAGGGGCTCTCCTCCGGTCAGACGCACCTTGCGTACCCCCAGAGGCACTGTGAGGCCCACCAGATGCTCAATCTCTTCGAAGGTGAGAATTTCCTCGCGCGGCAGAAATACATGATCTGATCCGAATACTTCCGCCGGCATACAGTAACGGCAACGGAAGTTGCAACGGTCCGTGATCGAGATGCGCAGATCCCGCAGCGGACGATGGTGCTGGTCGACGAGCATTCCCTTCACCTAAAAAAGCGCAGGGCAGACAGCTCGCAACTAAATACTTGGGTATTTGCCTATTCCTTGTGGACTGGCAGCAGTTCATGAATCCACTCATCACTCCCGATGCTGCGGAAGCGGTCACCCTGACTCATCTCCCCGGTCTTGGAAGCGAGGAGATCCCCCTTGAGGAGGCCCATGGGCGCGTCCTTGCCAGCGAACTGCGCGCGGACCGACCGCTCCCGCCCTATGACCGCGTCATGATGGATGGCATCTGTTTCCGGAAAGCAGACCTGGATGAGTTTTCCAGCCTGACGATCGCCGGCGATCATGCCGCCGGGGCCCCGGCTCCCGATCCACTCGCTCCAGGATACTGCTGGGAAGTGATGACGGGAGCCTGCCTGCCCTCCGACTGCGACACGGTGCTGCCCTACGAACAGATCACGCGTCAGGGCAGCAACGTCAGCTTCTCCCGGGAAGCAGCTGTCCAGGGACGTTTCATTCACGAGGAAAGCAGCGACCATGCCCCTGATGACATCCTCGTCCCGTCTAACTCCCTCGTCGACTCCAGGATCGCGGCGGTGGCCGCTACCGTGGGCGCCACCACCCTGAAAGTTCTTCAACGTCCCCGGGTGGCAATCTTCACCACAGGCGACGAGGTGGTCGAACCCGCTACCTCCCCCGCTCCTCACCAGGTCCGACAGTCGAACGCTGCGTCACTTCGCGCTGCTCTCGCCGTTCTCGGCACGGAGTTGATTCATCATCAGCATCTCCCCGACAATCCCGACGCGACCACCTCCGCCGTGCGGGAACATCTTGATTCGGACCTGCTCCTTCTCTGCGGAGGAATCTCCAAGGGGAAGTACGATTTCGTGCGGCCCGTGATGGAGTCGCTGCTTGGAGCCCCCGCCTTTCACGGCGTAGCCCAACGCCCCGGCAAACCCCTCGCCTTCTGGCCGGGACCTCCGCCTGTCTTCGCGTTGCCGGGCAATCCAATGTCAGTTCAAATCACCTTTCACCGCTACGTCCGCCCTTTCCTCGAAACTCTCCAGAACCTGCGCCCCGTGATCCGTACGGTCTCGCTTGCCTCAGAAGTCCGATCTGATTCTCCCTTTGCCTGCTTCCTGCCGGTGAACCTCCGGCAGGATGGCGCCACCCTCCTCGCCGATCCCGCCCCCTTGTCGAATTCCGGGGACTTTGCTTCGGCCATCGAGTCCGATGGATTCATCGAATTGCCTGCCGATCATAAAGTGTTCCCACAGGGCAGCCTCGCACCCTTTCGCTCCTGGCTCTGATTCCGGCAGCAAAACCGCTCGCTCTTTTCCGTTGATGTCCTAGCATTTCGGCGGTGAGTGAACTCTCCCATCTTGATGAGATGGGCCAACCCCGCATGGTCGATGTTGGCTCCAAGACCGTGACCGCCCGGCGGGCCCGGGCCGCCTGTACGGTGATTCTGGGATCCGAACTCATGGCGGAACTCCAGAAGGGAGACTTCCAAAACAAGAAGGGATCCATCCTGAACACTGCCATCCTGGCAGGGATCATGGCTGCCAAACGCACCTCCTCGCTCATCCCCCTCTGTCATCCTCTCCCCCTGGACAAGTGCGACGTGACCATCGAACCAGAGGGCCCCGCCTCTTTGTGTGTCCAATGCGAGTGCAGCACCGCCAGCAGGACCGGAGTGGAAATGGAGGCCCTCACCGGGGCCTCGGTGGCCGCTCTCACAGTTTACGACATGTGCAAGGCGGCCAATCCCTCCATCGAAATCACCCGGCTCCATCTGGCGGAAAAGCGGGGAGGAAAGAGCGACTTTGATGCAAGCTGAAGTTCCATGACCCCACCTCTCCACGGCCTCCTTCTCGCAGGCGGGAAAAGCCGCCGCATGGGTTCCGACAAGGCGGAACTCGTGGTGGAGGGCGACCTCTCCCTGCGTGATCGCGGTCTGCAACTCCTCGACGCTGTCACGACAGAGACTCGCCTCTCCATCGCACAGGACGACCAGCGATCCTACCAGTCGAGCACGATCCGTGATCTGCGTCCCGATGCCGGTCCGCTCGCTGGTCTGGAAGCAGCCTTTCAACAAGCGCCCGGAGTTGCATGGCTTGTAACGGCCTGCGATCTCCCCTTCCTTACCGACTCCGTCCTGCAATTCCTCCGGGAGGCCCGGGACCCGGACCGCGCAGCCACCTGCTTCACCAGTCGCTTCGACGGCAAGCCGGAACCACTCTGCACCATCTACGAACCATCAGCCGCTACAGCCCTGACCCAGGCTCTCGCCGGGAAGATGCGCTGCGCCCGAAAGTTCCTCTATTCCCTTCACCGCAGGGACCTCGATCTCCCTGACAAGTCGGCCCTCGACAATTGCAACCGGCCCGAAGACCTCGAGGAAGCCCGGTTGACTCTCCGCAACGGCCGCACCACGAAGACCATCATGGTGGAATACTGTGGAATCCTCCGCGAAGACACAGGTGCCGCCACCGAAGAACTCGAAACCACCGCGGTGACCGCTGCCGGCCTGTGGGAGGAACTGCGCATGGCCCGCAATCTCTCGCTCGAACTGGAAGCCGTGCGGATCGCGATCAATGATGAATTCCGGCCCTGGTCTCATCCGTTGGCCCACCGGGACAAGCTCACCTTCTTTCCGCCCTTCGCAGGAGGCTAGTCGAGCCATGTTTCGCCTGACTACCGATCCCATCGATCCAGCCGCCCTGCGGGAGGCTGCGGGCAATCCGCACGCGGGTGCCGTATCCATCTTCGAGGGCACCGTCCGCAATCACCACCAGGGTCGGAAGGTACTCCGCCTGGAGTATGAAGCCCATGCCCCGGTGGCGGAGAAGGAAGGCCAACGTATCGTACGGAATGCCATTGAACGCTTTGGCCTTGATCACGCCGAGGCGGTGCACCGGACGGGACCGCTGGAGATCGGTGAGTCCGCCGTGATCGTCGCAGTTTCCTCTCCCCACCGCTCCGAGTCCTTCGAGGCCTGCCGCTTCATCATCGACGAGATCAAGCATCGCCTCCCCATCTGGAAGAAGGAATTCTATCCCGACGGTTCAAGCGATTGGGTCGGCTGCGAGGGCTGCCGCCAAGGTCACCAGCACTGACCTTGCAGTCCCCCGCTGATCGCGTAGATTAGCTCCGTGCGGCGGTTCCATTTCCTCACGCTTATTCCCCTCGCTCTGGCAGGTCCGGCACACCCCGCTCCTGTCCCAGACCTTGAGATCCTCTTTCTCGACGTCACAATGTGGGAAAAGCCGGTGGGTGAAGTACTACGGGATCGTAAACCGCTGGGCTTCCACTGGCTCTCCACCGGGCGCCGGGATGCCCGTAGCAACCGCCGTGACCTGAAGCTCTGGAGCCTCCCGGTAGGTGAAACGGTCCTCCGCAGCCGGGATGACAAACTGCACTCCTTTGACATCTCCATCTACAACCGTGGGGATAACGGCGACATCTCCCAGGAACGGTTCAAGACCCTGACCGAGCAATGGCACGCCCTGCTCGTCGAAAAGACCGGACTTGAGGGCGAGAAGATGGACCGGACTCAGAAGGGCAGCGTGGTTTCCGCTGATCGCTGGGTGTGGAAATGTTCTGGCGCCTTTCTGGTACTCACCTCAAGCAAATCGAAGGCCTCCCGGGGTCATACTCCTGAATTTCTCAAGCTCAGCCTTGTCTCCGTTAAATACGGCAAGGAGATCTACGAGCAGCGCTCCGGCCTGACCAGGATCATGGCCCGGCGCCGGGATCTCGTTGCCAACCGCGTGAGCAAGTCCAATGGCGATATCTTCGTCCGGGGCGTGCCCATGGTCGACCAGGGCCGCAAGGGCTACTGTGCGGTGGCCAGTGCCGAACGCGTCTTCCGCTACTACGGACTGCCCGTCGACCAGCACGCGATGGCCCAAATCGCAGAGAGCAGTGCGGGCGGGGGGACAAACCCCTCCACCATGATCGATGCCCTCAAGAAGGTGGCCGGGCGAACCAAGACCCGCCTTCTGGTCCACTATGAACTGGAAGAACGCAAGATCAGGTCCGAGATCAAGGCCTACAACCGGCTCATCAAGAAAACCGGAAAGGGCAAGGAATTCCCCGACGAGACCGTCATGCCCTACCAGCACTTCCTCTCCAATTGCCATGGGCCCACTCTGCGGGAGATCCGGGCCAAAGGCACCGCCTTCGACCGCTTCCGCAAGCAGATCAGGGACAATATCAATACCGGAACACCCCTCCTCTGGGCTCTGCAGGTCGGAGTCTTTCCGGAGCGGGGAATTCCCCAGCAGGGTGGAGGACACATGCGACTCGTCATCGGCTACAACCAGAAGACCGATGAGATCATCTACACCGACTCCTGGGGACCGGGCCACGAGTTCAAGCGCATGAGTGCGGCCAACGCCTACACCGCCACCATGCACCTGCTCACCCTGAAGCCTTCACAATAAACGATGAATGGGCAGGAAACCGGAAGCTGAATCAAGTGCGCTCGGCTGCATCCTCTCCGGGACCTGGACCCTGGCCTCGCTCCCCTTCTGGCTCGGCGCGATTGGCCTTCTGGTGGTCTCCACCACCACGGCATCCAAGCTCTTTGCCGTCGCCCTGATCTGTCTTCTGCCCATTCCGCTCAATTTCCTCCACTGGCGCAGTATGCGCCGGAGGCTCATCACTGTTCTCCTCCTCCTGGCCGGATCGATCTCCTTGTTCCTCTGCGCTCGGCAGGCCACGGGCTATGTCGACGATCCGGAAGCTGCCGCCCGGGTGATCTATCACAACGACAACAGGCATTTCTCCTGCTCCCCGGCCAATCTTGTCCCCGAGATCGATCAGTATATCCTCGGTTCCTATCTCCTTGCATTGATTGACCCCAACCTGGGCTGGGGCCAGGCCGCAGAACTCCGCGAGAACGTCAGGACTATCTATGATGACCTCGCGAAGGATGCCGAACTTGCAACCCTTCCGTGCCTCCTCGGTTCAGCCTATCGGGAAATGATCGGCTTGAAGCCCAAGCCGGGAATCCAATTTGTCTACGTACCGGAAAGATCGGGATGGGACCCCCTCGAGAAAAAACCCGCCATTGTCTTTCTCCATGGCGGTCTTGGAAACTTCCAGGGCTACTGGGTCCTCTGGAAACGATTTGCAGATGCAAACGGAGTGGCCATCGTGGCTCCCACTTTCGGTGGCGGTAATTGGTCTGGGGATGGGG
>JAAZXD010000135.1:0-6000 GCA_014240355.1 Roseibacillus sp.
CGATCTTGAGGGAAGGGCAGGGTTTGTTGCCGTAGACCGAACCGCGTCCGGTGGTGAAGCAGATAAGATTGGCGCCGGAGGCCACTTCCCCCGTAATCGACATGGGATCGTAGCCGGGACTGTCCATGAAATGGAGCCCTGGTCCCTGCACCGGCTCGGCGTACCTGAGGACTGACTGCAGGCTGGTAGTGCCGCCCTTGCTGATGGCCCCCAGTGATTTCTCCAGGATGGTGGTGAGGCCGCCGAGCTTGTTCCCGGGAGCAGGGTTGTTGCTGATGTCGCCGTCGAGCTTGGCAACGTAGTCTTCCCACCAACGGATGAGGGAGATGAGCTTCTCGCCGACTTCCCGGGTGGCGGCCCGCCGGGTGAGGAGATGCTCCGCTCCGTAGACCTCCGGGGTCTCGGCCAGAATGGCGGATCCGCCCTGGGCGATGAGCCGGTCGACGGCCAGGCCGAGGGCCGGGTTGGCGGTGATTCCGGAGAGTCCATCGGAACCACCGCACTGCAGGGCCACGCGGAGCTCACTCACGGGGACCGGTTCACGCCGGGCCTGGTTGGCCCGGGGAAGAATCTCGCTATACAGGCGGTCGAGGCAGGACTCGATCGTCTTGCGCGTGCCACCGTTATGCTGGATGGTCTCCAGATGAAAGCTGCCCTCGGGGGGCTTGCCAAAGTGCTCGACCATGAGGGGGATCTGGTTGGCTTCGCAGCCAAGCCCGACCATCATGACCGCCCCGAAGTTGGGGTGGCGGACATGTCCCCAGATGGTGCGTTGCAGCATGCGAAAGCCCTCGTTCATGGTGCTCACCGCACAGCCCGTGCCATGGGTGAGGGCCACAATGCCATCGACGTTGGGGAAGTCGTCCAGGACTGCTCGCTTTTCCACCTCCCGTGCGATGAGGGAGGCCACGGTGGCGGAGCAGTTGACCGAGGTGAGGATACCCACGTAGTTACGGGTGCCGACCTTTCCGTCACCCCGGCGATATCCTTGAAAGGTTGCGCGTTGGTCTTCCGCCACCAGTTCCGTCTCGCGAGCGTCTCTGGCGTAGGCGTAGTCGCCACCATGATCCGACATGGCGAGGTTGTGTTCGTGGACGTGCTCGCCCGGAGAAATGTCACAGGTGGCCTGTCCGATGATCTGCCCGAACTTGAAAACACTCTGACCGGCGGCGATGGACTTCACAGCCATCTTGTGTCCGCTCGGGATCCGGGTAGCTGGGCGGATGGCGGAGCCCTCCACTGCTTCGTCGGCCTCCAGGATTCCGCCCGCTACCACGACATTGTCGTCCGCGTGGAGCTGGAAGACCTGGGGTTTCGACATGGGAGAGGCGCGGGGAGGATCGGCGGAGTGGGCAGGGGCGATGTAAGCGTCTGCCACTGGCAGGGTCGAGCCAGTTTAGCGCAGCGATTTGAGATAGAGGATGAGGGAGGTGAGCTGGTTTTCGTTGAGGACGCCGAGGTAGGAAGGCATGCCCACCCCGGTTTTCTGTGTCTCGAATCCCCTGGCCACCCGCTTGGCCGGATGGAGGATGGATTCCCGGAGATAGGACTCGTCCGCCTGCAGGGTGGAATCGTCGACGAGGGTGCGCTCCGATTGGAAAAGGCCCTTCCAGGTGGGCCCAACCACCAGGCTGGGTTCCTCGGTCACCTTTTTCGTGCCGTCGGTGCTGTGGCAGGCCAGGCAACCGTATCTGGTGGCGATTAGGCTTCCTCTTTCCGCGGTGGGGTTTTCGCGGGGTGCGCCGGCTGCAATCGTCGGGGAGGCGAGATGGACTTTCGTCTCCTCAAAGCCCAGTTCTGTCAGGTTGATCGGGGTGAGAGCCTTGATGCTCAGGTAGACCGCCTGTGCCGAGCGGGGCTCTAACCGGCAGGTGATTCGCAGGCTGTGGATGGGTTTCATTCCCGGGATGCCGAGAAACACCGACTGATGGTCCTCGGAAAGGTAGATGCAGGAGAGGGCGAGAGGCTCCTGTCCGGGACTTCCGTCGGGTCGGAAATGGCCCGATCCGTAGTTAGGGGTGCGTTGATAGTTCCAGCGATCAACACTGTAGCGAGACATGCTGGTCGCGTGATCGTGATCGAGGGGATGATCAAACCTGAGGACCACACCTTCCTTGAAGGCACGGACGGTGGAGGGCAGGGAAGAGGGTTTTCCCGTGGGACGGACCCGGTAAAGTCCCTGGATTTCCTTGCCGGTCGTTCCCCAGAGATTGAACCCTCCCACGTAGAGTCGTCCATCGACGGGATTGACACGGCCGCTCAGCAGGCCGGTCGGAAAATCGGTGAGCAGCGGTGCGACCGCGCCCTGTTGGCCGTGGGCATCAAGGTAGATCCTGAAAAGGGCGGGCTGATTGTATCCGACGTGTATGAGGCTGTCATTGAGGGTGGCCATCCTGGCGTTTCGGAGCCAGACCTGACGGGCGCCGGACTGGTTGACGAAGTGTGGAATCCAGAGGGGAGGTTCATTGATGGTTCTGCCCTCGTTGGCCTTGGGACCGAGTCGGACGGGTTGGAATCCGTAGTATGAACCGGGCTTGATGACATGAAGCGGGGTAGAAGGTACCCAGTGGCCCTGCTGGTCGCTGGCCGTCAGGGTGCCGCTGACCGGGTCCACGCCGAGGAAGGGTTGACGCAGGCCCGTGGCAATCACCTTCATGGTTTTTCCATCGGCGGAGACCTCCAGGATGGTCCCGTTGAGTTTGCCACGCGGTCCGTGAACCTGTCCTCCCTTGGAGAGAAAGAATCCGCCCTCGGGCTTGAGTTCGAAACCCATCGCGAACTCACGGGTCTCCGCGGTCTGAGCCGGCAGGCTGCAGAGATTCGCGTAGAAGTCGGCTTCACCGTTCCGGTCACGGTCGCGCAGGGTCACGAGACCATTACGATCAAAGACCACGACCTGACCGTCCACGATGCGGATCCCCATCGGTTCATGCAGACCTCCCGCAAAGCGTTGCCAGGTGATGTGCTTCCGCCTGCCGGTCACATCGTCCGCAATCCAGACGTCCCCGTCGAAGGTAAGGAGCGCGAGTCTGCCGTCGGGAAAGAAATCGAAATCTGAGGGCCGGACGTTGCGTTTCCACGGATTGGGAAGAGGGAGTGGGATTTTCTCGCGGACAAAGGCTTCGTCGCCAGGCTTCTGCCCAGGATTCAGTTTCGTGGGGACCGTCTTTTCCCAGATGCGCGGGTGGGGGTCGAAAACGTGAGGTTCCTTGCTGCTTTGCCGGGTCGGATCAGCGGATCGCCTGGAAAGGTTGTAGGTTATGATCCACTTCCGGGCCATATCGGAGGGCATCAGGCTGACCGGAGGAGCGGGAGGGAGGTAAATGGTGAGTCGTTGGTTGCCGGGTCCGACTCTCAGGATTCGCTGAAATCGAATCGGGGTCTTGTCGGTGTCGAGGGAGATTTCCCATTGTTCTTCGATGGGGACTCCCTGGATTTCATATGCGAGGACCGGACCTCGTCGATCCATGCCGAGTCCGATCCAGAGACCGATATGCGGGGGAAGGGGGCCAAGTCCCTTCTCTTCCCCGTCGATTGACGGAGAGCGGGGATCTTCCAGGGCGGGTGGGGATCCTGCGAGCATCCCCGGATGCATGCCGGTGGCAAAGAGAGGTGTGCCAACAGGTCTCGGCAGGGCCGCCTGTCCTGCGGCGGCTTTGCGGTGGGGCTGACGGTAGGAACCCGGAGCCATGCCGCTCATGGTCAGGTAATCGCCGGGAGCGTGTTCCTGCCAGATCAGGGCGATGCGAAGCAGGTCTGGATCAAAGCAGGCGTGGATCCCGTGTCCGAGATTCAGGATGATGCCGCGGGGAGTGAGATTGTCTGTCGGCCACGGGTCACCGAGATGGCGGGCATCCAGGGTCTGACCGAAGAACGGCAGGCCGTTCTCTCCGTAAGAGCCAAAGGGTGAGGGAAGAAGGGCGTGCGCCCGGTCCTGGGCCGCGAGTGGCTGGGCGAGGCCGGCGCAGAGAGAGAGCAGAGTGACCGTGGTCCGAATCATCGCGCCGACGCTATGGGCTGTTTCGCCCGGTCGCAAGAGTGTGAGACAGGAGAGGGAGAGATTCCAAATCCTGATGGGTCTCAGGACCGGCTCCTGCCCATCCCGGACTGGAATTGGCCCCGAGCGGGCACATATTGGGCCAAAACCCGCGCTCGGTTTCGTCCTATTGCATGGCGGCGAATTTTTGCCGCATGAGATCCTGGGGAGCGAGATCGCCCTGCTTGTCATGGATCTCGTTGATCCACTTTTGCTCAAGGTCGTTCTTGCTGGGCCGTTCGCTCTGGTAGAAGACCCCGAATTTCCCAGGGAACTCGAGTTGGGCCAGTTCAAAAGCGTCTTTGATACTGGTGAGGTTGTGCTCCTCTTCGTCGATGAGGTCAAACTGGCCGCCCTTTCGCGGGATGGCGGAATCAAAGGCGCCTGGATAAAACATCGTGCATTCGGAAAGCACTTCTACCACGGAGAATCCATTGTGCTTCACCGCTCGTTCGAACATCTCATTCATGTGCTTGACGTGAGTGGCATGCGAGCGGGCGATGAAGGTGGCTCCACTGCCGAGAAGCTGCATCATGGGGTTGATGGGACGGTCCACCGAGCCCTGGGGATCGGTCTTGGAGCGGCGGCCGATGGGTGTGGTTGGACTCGTCTGATTCTTGGTCAATCCATAGACAAAGTTGTCCATGATGACGTAGGTGAGGTTGATGTTCTTTCGTGCGGCGTGGTTGAGGTGGTTGCCCCCGATGGAGAATCCATCACCGTCGCCTCCGAAGACGAATATGTGTTGGTCCGGGCGGCTCAGGGAGATTCCCGTTGCAAGGGGGAGGGCTCGCCCGTGAATGAAGTGGATACCGTGTGAATTGACGAAGTAGGGGATACGGCTCGAGCACCCAATCCCGGCCACACAGGTGAATTCGGTCTGGGTCAGTCTGAGTTTCTGAATAACGTTGAAGAAAGAGGCGAGGACGGCGAAGTCACCGCAGGCAGGACACCAGGTGGGATGGTCGGCCTTGAGCTGCTTCTTGGTAAGCTTCTCTTCCGGGTGGGCGGACTGGGAGTCAGACATCGCTTTTAGAGGTTGGGAACGGTGAGGAATGGAGGCCGGGGGAGGTGCAGGTTGGTCAGGCGAGGAAGTTGTCGACCCCATCCACAATTTCGCTGACCCGGTAAGCCAGGCCATCGGTCTTGCAGATGGAGTGGATGGCGGGGTTGCAGCTGGCGCTCCGCAGGATGGTGGCGAGCTGGCCGTGGCCGTAGACGCCCGAATCGTTCATTTCGATCACAAAGACGTGCTCAAATCTGGCGAGCAGTTCGTCGAGGCCGGCGGGGAGGGGATGGAGATGGCGGATGTGGGTGGCGCTGGCACAGAGGCCTTTGTCCCGCAGGCGGTCACAGGCTTCACGGATCGGGCCATAGGTGGAACCCCATCCCATCAGAAGGATCTCCCCGTCCTCTTCGCGGTAGACTTCCGGGAGCGGCAGGTCGGCGGCCAGACTGACCAGCTTGCGGCGGCGCTTCTCGGTCATTTTCTGGTGATTAACCGGATTACCGGAAGGGTGGCCCTTCTCGTCGTGCTCCAAGCCGGTGACCTTGGGGTAGGTTCCTTCCGGCATGGGGGATCCGGGAGGGGCATGCCGGGTTAGCCCGTCGAGGGGGTATGGCTTGAAGTCTTCGCCCCTTTCGCTCAGGTCGAGTTCGGGTTCGATCCAGTGTTCGTCGAGGTTGGGCTCATTGAAGGCTTCGATGCGGGTGGCAAGAGCCTGGTCACTGAGGATGATGACCGGGCAACTGCAACGCTTGGCCAGTTGAGCCGCTTCCAGCGCGATGTAGAAGCAATCTTCCACATCCCTGGGAGCCACCACGATCCGCGGGCTGTCGCCGTGGGAGCCGTAGATGGCCTGCAGGAGGTCGCTTTGTTCGACTGAAGTTGGCAGGCCGGTGGAGGGGCCGCCTCGTTGGACGTTGATGACAAGAAGAGGCAGTTCCGCCATGCAGGCGTATCC
>JAAZXD010000135.1:6010-8270 GCA_014240355.1 Roseibacillus sp.
CGTATCCAATAGCCTCCGCCTTGAGGGCAAGGCCGGGTCCGGAACTGCCGGTCACGGCAAGATGGCCGGCATAGGAAGCCCCGATGGCAATGGAGACCGCGGCAAGTTCATCTTCGGCCTGGACGAAGATGCCGCCATACTTTGGAAGTTCGCGGCGCAGCAGTTCCATGATACTCGACCATGGAGTGATGGGATAGCCTGCTCCGTAGCGCACGCCAGAGGCGATCAATCCCAGTCCAAGCATGGTGTTGCCATCGGAAGAGATGCGCTTGGAGTGGGTCGCTTCCCCAGGCGCAAAGCGGAACTGGCGGAGGTCGGTGGTCTGGAAGGCGTAGCCTGCATCGAAGGCATTCATGCAGTTACGCAGGATGTCCTCACCCTTGCGGCCAAATTGACGCTCGATGATGCCGACGAGCTTTTCCCTGTCGAGGTGGAACATGGCGCAGAGGAGTCCCAGCACGAAAATGTTCTTGCCGCGATCCTTGGCGGTTCCGCCGATGGCTTCCACGGTGGCTGAGGTGAAGGGCACCCCAATGTGGTGAATTCCACGCTCGTCTCTGGTCTCCTCCACCTTTTCGGAGTCGTAGAGGCAGATCCCACCCTCCTTGAGGGAGTCAAGATGATCGTCGTAGCTGTGCTGGTAGAAGGCGACCAGCACATCTGCAACATCACCTGCGTGGAGAACCTCTCCGGAACCCAGGTGGACCTGGTAGATGGAGGGGCCACCCGAGATGGTGGAGGGGATGGTCATGTGGGTCATGACCTCCCGAGCGGTCCGCCCGGCCAGACGACCGAGCATTCCTCCAATGCTCTGGATCCCGTCCTGGGAATTTCCAGCCAAGCGGATCACAACATTCCGCAGAGCGTCGTCTTGCGTTGCCTGGGGAGAGGCGCCTACTGAACTCATGGGGCAGGTGAGATGGGCGACGCTAGATACGCGTCTAAATGATCCTTAGGAAGGAAAAAGATGGCCGCAGGTGAAAAAAATCAGGTCTTTTGAATAAGATGGGCTCTAGCGCTCACGGGGCCTGAGTTTGTTTATTATTTTCAAGGGGGCTTCTCCCGGGAACCGGGGCCCACGGGGCTATGCAGCCAGGGCCTTGAGCTGGGCCTCTACGGTGGGGTGGGAGCAGTAGGGGTCCTTGAACTTTTTCCCGTAGGCGACAAGGTCCTGGGCGAGAGATTTCGCCACGTTGCGGTGGTGCGGACCACGGATGAAGTTGGTCAGTTCGTCGGGATCCTCCTTCAGATCCAGGAGCCACGGTTCTTCCTCGCTGGAGAGAATGAGCTTGTAGCGCGGAGTGACCGCCGCAACCCAGCCCACACGGTCGCCCTTGGGTTGTCCGGTGGAGCGCAGGAAGGTGACATCGCTCCATCCTCTGGGAGGTTGCCCGGTGGTCAGGATGTTGGAGCAGTCGCGTCCTTCCTCGCGACCGGCCGTATCCACTTCGATCAGGGCGAGCAGGGTGGGAAGAAAGTCGACCGTGTTGAGGACGTGATCGATCCGGCGGTCGGCAGGAATGGATTTGGGGTAACGGATCATGAAAGGCACCTTGGCGGAGGCTTCCAGGGGTACGCCCTTGTTCTGACGGTGGTGCTCGCCACGCATGTCGCCGTGGTCAGCGGTGAAGATGAGAATGGTGTCGTCCAACAGCCCGAGTTTTTCGAGGTGCCTGGTGATCCGGCCCACATTGTCATCAATGCACTTCATCATCCCGTGGTACTGCGCCATCTTGTAGTGGCACTTTGGGGTGGGCCTGGCCCAGTTGGGAGCCTGCTTGCCATTCTTCTCGAAGGTGCGCGGTTTCTCCACTACCGTGTCGTCGTACATGGTGTCGTAGGGGGCCCGGACGGTGTCCGGTCCGTGGGGATCGGGGATACTCAACATGTAGCAGAACGGCCTGTCCCTGTGTTTTTCAATGAATTTCATCGCCTTGGTGGAGAGGAAGTCGGTGGCAAAGGAATTTTCGTCGGCGCCTTTCACCGCATAGTCCGGCTTCCCGTTCTTGCGGGCTTTCACCCGCGGCCCCTGCGGGGTGTCCTCAAACTGCTTCCAGTGTCCGCGGTTGAACATGTAGCGGTTGTCTTCGAAGCCGAACTTGCGTCTGGGCGCCCACTGCGGTTTGGCCTGGCCATCGAGATGCCACTTGCCAGCGTAGCCAGTAGCGTATCCGGCTCCTTTGAGCAGTTCTGCAAAGGAGACCACCGCGTCGCTGAGGTGAAGATTGTTGTTGGTGACCGGTGTGTTCTGCGGAGACTG
>JAAZXD010000136.1 GCA_014240355.1 Roseibacillus sp.
GGCTACTGCGTAAAGTCCCAGGTTGGTTCTCAGGAGAACAGAAAGGATCATGGGAGCGAACGCATAGGGAACAAGAAGCAGCTTGAACGGCTCTCCCAGGAAGGAATTCGCATCGACCATTACAGAGACGAGCCGGACGCAGCTCAATTGGACTGCCAGGCAGCAGAAGATGAGAAAGACGTGGCCGTTTCGGCGGGCGGTTTTCGGGTGGCACGCTTCAAAAAGAAAAACCGCCATACCCACCACCAGAAGACTGGAAAGCACTGTGGAATACGGCCGCGACCCTGCCCCGTCGCCGTTGGCAAAGTGAAACGCCAGGGCCGCCATGAGGAGGGCGAAGGCTCCGTAAACCGAATAGCGCAGCACAGTGCTGCGATCCAGCCTGCTGGCCACCGGGCCATCCGCCTGGGTACGGCGCTTCTTGCCGGAGGAGAGGCCCTTTTTGCTCAAGCGACGCCGCCTGATGGAATCGAGGAGTTCCACGGGGTTCAGTAACACAATCCGGACGATCAGAAGCTGCTGCTTGCGAACGTCGCGGCGGGAAGGTTAGCAACCACCCGGGCCATTTACAACGTGATTCAAGCTAACAGCGCGTCATTCTGTCCCGGTTGTCAGATCCAATCGGCCTATTCATCGCAAATCCTGTGTTTTTCGTAGGCGTCAATTATTTCACCGACCACCGGATGCCGCACCACATCGGCCTGCGAAAAATGAACGAATCCCACTCCTGAAACCTCCGCGAGGGCCTGTTCAGCCTCTCTCAGCCCGGAGGGTGTCCCCTCCCCTAAATCCACTTGGGTTCCATCCCCGGTGACGACACAGCAGGACCCTTCACCCAACCGCGTAAGAAGCATGAACATTTGTTCCCGGGTCGTATTCTGAGCCTCGTCCAGAATAACGCAGGAATGGGCCAGGGTGCGTCCACGCATGTAGGCCAGCGGTGCAATTTCAATCGTCCCGTCCTCCAGATAGCGGTGTCCCTCCTCAGGCTCGAGGATATCATCCAAGGCATCATAAAGCGGACGCAGGTAGGGTGCGACCTTCTCCTGAAGGTCACCCGGCAGAAAACCGAGGGCCTCTCCCGCTTCGACGGCGGGTCGGGTCAGTATAACCCGAGCGATCTCTCCCTTCTTTAAGCGGGAAAGCGCCATCGCCATTGCCAGATAAGTCTTTCCGGTGCCCGCTGGCCCCAACCCGAAGACCACCGGGTAACGGGTCATGGCCTCCACATACTCCAGCTGGTGCAGGGTCCGTGGTGTAACCGCCTTCCGCGAGCGCGAGCCAAGCAGGCGGAAGGCGTGCAACTCGGCCAGGCTCCTACCCTCGTCCCCGGCCACCAAGTCAACCGCCCGGCGGAAGTCCGACAGATCGATGCACGCACCGGTCCGCCGGGCCTCCTCCAGATCAGAGAAGAGCCGCTTTGCCATTTTCAGCCCCTCGCGTGGACCACTGAATAGAATCCAGCCGTTCCGCGTGACTGCTCGCACCCCGAGCCTTTCCTCTGCGTATTTCATTTCCCGCGGATCGTTCGCGAAGAGTGAATGCAGGAACTGAGGGGTCTCGAATTCGAGCTTGAGCTGATCGTCGGGGGCTGGGGACTCGGTCATCTTGATCTCAGAAGATTTCTGTCGGACAGTCTCCGCCCGGGCAGGGATTCAATCGCTTGCGTGACCCCGGGCAGCAAGAGAAACCACCGCCGCTTTCCTGCAGACTGAATTACAATAACCCATCACATCATCCTCGCAGGCCTCACAACAAAAGTGCTGCCTGTTGCATTGGCTCCAGGAGCAGTTCACATAGCGATCGCAGGTAGTGCCGCAATGATCACACCGTGAGATGATTGTCGCGTCCACCGTACGATTCACCTCGACACCAATCCGCTCGTCAAAAACGTAGCATTTGCCGAGAAACTTCTCCCCTTGCACAGCGGGATCCCTTCCGTAGGACACGATTCCACCCCCCAGCTGAAAGACCTCCTCGAACCCCTCCCGGAGAAGGAACCCGCTGAATTTCTCACAACGAACACCGCCAGTACAGTAAGTCAGTATTTTCTTCCCCTTGAGTTGGGATCGATTTCTACGCACCCATTCAGGGAATTCCCGGAAGCTCTGCACCCGGGGAAGGAGGGCCCCTTCAAAGTGTCCCAGTTCCCATTCATACTGATTACGCACATCAATCATCACTGCGTCCTCCTTCTCCATTAGCACCCGCCACTCGGCCGGAGACAGATGCCGCCCCGTTTCTTCCATGGAAGAGAAATCATCCTCTCCCAGAGCGAGGGTCACCAGTTCGTTCCGCAATTTGATATCAAGCTTGGGGAAGGCGTGGGCACGGGAGGAATCCACCTTGAATTCGATTCCCTTCGTCCGTTCGTCTCTCTGGAGGATTCTCATGTATTCCTCGGTCATCTTGCTGGGTCCCGAGACCGTTCCGTTCAAGCCCTCCTCTGCAATCAGGATCCGACCACGCAGGCCAAGTCGCTCACAGAGGATGCGATGTTCCTCAAAATAGCCTCCTGCATCCACCAGTGAACGGTAGAGATAATAGAGCAGGATTTGAAACGGCGACTGTGTGATGCCGGATTTCAGATTGGCACTACTGTTTTGCCAACTCGAAACTCGACCACCTGATCTCGCCGCCAATACCTCTGAAAATGATATTGAGCGCGGCACTTCCGGACTGGCATCGTGCGGGCGTTCCCCTTACAGTATTTTCGACATTCAAGGAAAAGATACTAATTGAGTGTGGATTCTGTCCAGGGACACGACCTGCCGGATCCCGCGCCATCACCTTCCGGTCACCGCCAAATACCGGATTTCCGCCTCGCTCCTCGACAAGCGTGCCTGCGTCCCTATCCTCCCCGCCCGCTTCAGGACCCAATGGGATCGAACTTCCAACCACTACCAGGATTCCGCGACTTTGCGCCGCGGCAGCGGCAGTTGTCCCGCTATCTGTTCGAGGCCTGGACCCGTGTAGCCAGGCGTTACGGGTTCTCGGAATATGAGGCGCCCCTGCTCGAAAGCGCCGAACTCTATCTCAAGAAGTCCGGTGGCGAGTTGAGCGAGCAACTCTTCCGCTTTGAGGACAAGGGGGGACGGGATGTGGTTCTTCGCCCGGAGCTTACCGCTTCCCTCGCCCGCATCACAGCGGCCCAGCAGCGCGACTACCCGAAACCCCTCAAGTGGTTTGAAATCGGCCGCTGCTTCCGTTATGAAAAACCGCAACGTGGGCGGTCCCGGGAGTTCTACCAGTTCAACGCCGACATCCTGGGGGAATCCTCTCCCTCCGCCGATGCCGAACTGATCGCACTCTCCATAGATGTCATGCGGGAGCTTGGCTTCAGCGAGGGAGAGTTCTGCGTGCGTCTTTCGGACCGTGAAGCCTGGCTCGAATTTTGCCGGGGCAATGGCATAAGCGACACCCAACTGGATGCCTTCCTTCAAGTAGTCGACAAGATTGAGCGTGATCCGGAAGAAAAACTCCGGGAGCGCCTGAAACCCTTCTCCGTTGAGTTGGAAACCGTCCTTTCGTTCATTCAGGACGCCGACGGGGAATGTTCCGCGAACCTGTCCGCCGTTCTTTCAGATCTCGCAATCCGCGGCCTTGATCGCTTCGCCGCGATTGACCTCTCGATCGTGCGCGGCCTGGCCTACTACACCGGAGTTGTTTTCGAGGTTTTCGATGCCGGAAAGACCCTCCGTTCCGTGGCGGGAGGTGGGCGCTATGATTCCCTCGTATCAATCGTCACGGATGATTCAATCGATCTTCCTGCCACCGGTTACGCCATGGGAGATTGTGTAATCATGGAACTCCTCAATGAGACCGCTGGTCCCCTCGCCCAGTACCAGGCCTGGCTCCAGCGTCAGTCCACCTGCGATGCCTACGTAGTCATTGCGGATGAATCGAAGCGCGCCGAAGCCGTCAAACTCGTGAACACCCTCCGCGAATCCGGTCTCGGTGCCGATTACCCCCTTGCCCCTCTCAGGATAAACAAGCAATTCAAGGCCGCTGACCAGACCCTCGCACGGTTCGCCTTCGTTGTTGGCAGCGAGTTCCCTGCACTCACCCTCAGGAATCTCAATTCCCGCACCGAAGAGTCCATTTCACCAGATTCAGATCCCATCGAACTGCTGCGCACCCGTCTCGACCAGCCAGATGGCCCCCTGATTGCCTAGCAGCATTCTGCACAGAAAACTCCTCAGGTGGGGCCTGACGAGCCGCCTGCAATCCGAAATACAGCCTCGATGAGAACACACCACTGCAACGAACTCCGTCCCGATAACAATGGTCAAACGATCACCCTGATTGGCTGGGTCAATTCGGCCCGGGACCATGGAGGCGTCATTTTCATCGATTTAAGGGACCGCGAAGGTCTCACGCAGTGCGTCTTCCGTCCGGACGAGTCTGCCGAATCCGCCAAGCTTTCGCATTCCCTGCGGGCGGAGGACGTTGTGCAGGTGACCGGCAGCGTTGAGGCCCGCCCCGAAATTGATGGCAAGAGCACCATCAACCCAGACCTGCCGACCGGGGAGATAGAAGTGGCCGCGACCGACCTGGTCATTATCAACAAGGCCGAGGTCCTCCCGTTCCAGCTGGAGAAGGAACTGTCCAATGAAGACCTGCGCCTCAGACACCGGTTCCTGGACCTGCGGCGTCCGCGCTTGACAAGGAATCTACGCATCCGGCACCTGGTTACCAAGGCAGCCCGTGATTACCTGGATGCCAGGGGTTACATCGAGGTGGAAACTCCCATTCTATCAAAATCGACCCCGGAGGGTGCCCGGGACTTCCTGGTCCCCTCGCGGATGCATCATGGTTCCTTCTATGCCCTTCCCCAGGCCCCACAGCAGTACAAGCAACTCCTGATGGTGGCAGGTGTGGAGCGCTACTTTCAGATTGCGCGCTGCTTCCGCGACGAGGACCTTCGGGCCGACCGTCAACCCGAGTTCACCCAGGTCGACATTGAGTCGTCCTTCACCGATCCCGATCAGATCATCGAACTTGTCGAAGGTTGCCTCGCAGCGATGTTCGAGGCCGGTCGAGGGCTGAATATCTCCACCCCCTTCGAGCGCATGACCTGGCATGACGCCATGGATCGCTTCGGTTCTGACAAGCCGGAACGCCGTTTCGGCATGGAGATTGCAGACCTCAGCGAACTCTTTGCGGAGAGCGGATTCAAGGTCTTCTCCGGAGCGGTCGCGAACGGGGGTGTGGTCAAGGCCATCAACGCCAAGGGGTTTTCCGGGATCACGACCGGCCAGGTGGACAAGCTTACCGAGATTGCGGTGAATCATGGAGCCAGGGGCTTGGCCTACATCCAGGTGAGGGGGGAAGACCCCGGGACGTGGCGTTCCCCGATCACCAAGTTTTTCAGTAAGGAGGAACTGGCCGGTCTGAAGGATGAACTCGAGGTGGAAGAGGGCGACCTCGTTCTTTTCGCCGCGGACAAGTGGCAGGCGGCCTGCGAAATTCTGGGCCGCATCCGCCTCGAATGCGCCTCCATGCAGGGACTGCTGGAGGGGAAGGAAAACGAGTTTGATTTCCTGTGGGTGACTGAGTTCCCCCTGCTCGCCTATGACGAGGAAGAGGGACGCTGGGCCGCGGTCCACCATCCCTTCACCCGGCCCGTCGATGAGGACCGCACCAGACTGGAGTCCGGAGAATATGAAGGCTTGCGGGCACAGGCCTACGACGTCGTCCTCAATGGCCATGAACTGGGCGGTGGATCCATCCGAATTCATGAAGCGGACATGCAGGCAACCATGTTCAAGGCACTCGGCATCAGCGAGGAGAAAGCCCGGGCGGAATTCGGACATATTCTGGATGCCTTCCAGTTCGGCGCCCCTCCACACGGAGGCCTCGCACTGGGTCTGGATCGCATCGTCATGCTCATTGCAGGCGAGCAATCCATCCGTGAGGTAATCGCCTTTCCCAAGAACAACAAGGGAGCCGATCTCATGACTTCCAGTCCGGCCCCTGCGGCGCCCAACCAACTTCGTGACCTGCAAATCAAGAGCGCGGCTCGGGAGCAAAAAGACCAATAAGACAGCGCAAGCTCATGCCATTGGCAGCTTGCACTCCTCCCATCCAGGCTCCATCGTGCGATCCCTGTTCGCGCCCCATCGCTGAAACCACCCGCTTTCGCCATGAAGCACCTCGTCATCGCTCTCCTTGCTGCTTCCTTTGCTGCCTCCCCTCTTTCCGCCGATCTGGAGGACGATATCCCGCTCGGCATCGAGGCCGTCACCGGCATTCGCAGTGATTATGTCTACCGCGGGTTCAACCTTGCTGATGTGGTCATGGATTTCCAACTGGAAACCGAGGTCGTCCTCGACGACACGCTTGCTCTCGGCGCTGGCGCCTGGTTTGCCACCGAGGTCAGCGACAACTTCACTGAAGGGGGCGCCTTTCTGGATCTATCCTACAGTCTACACAAGGACATCACGGTCGGGGGATCCGCCTCCTACCACGCCTACGGTCACAGCTTCCTTGAGGACGGCTTTGATCTGGGCCTGTTCCTCACCTGGCACGCGGACAGAAACTGGAATATGGAAGCGAAAGTGCATCGTGATCTCGCGACAAACGGCTGGTATGCCCACCTTGGCAGTAATTGGTCCATCCCCCTTTCCGACAAGACCTACCTCAGAATCAGCGCTGGCATCTCCGCGGTTGAGGACTACTACGAGCGGTCCGGTTTGAACGACTTCCATGGTCAGGCGTCGCTGACCCACAACATCAACACCATGCTCTCCATAACGCCCTTTGCAGGATGGTCCTGCGAACTGGACAGCAGAGACGGAAGCGAGATCTATGGAGGCCTCTGGTTCGAAGTCTCCTTCTGAGCGGGATGGCCCGCTGACTCATCTGAAACAGGCTAGGGCTTTCCGCTCTCGCGCCGGGGCGGGTGGTGACGCGGACCTGGCCTGGGACCTTCCCCATTCTCCCTCTCCCGATCACGATCCTTATCGTCCAGTTTCCCGTCCTTGTTACGATCGAGCATGTTAAAGCGCCGGCGGAGTTCCTCCTCCGGAGTAATCTTGTGCCGAGGGCTCTTCTTCCACTCCCGGAATGACAAGGCGTGGTCACGATCCGTATCAAGCTTGTCGGATTCGCTCCGGTCAAGGGGCCGGGGACCACGGCGACGGAAATCCTGAGGAGTAAGGGATCTGTCATTGTCTCGGTCCATGCGGGCGAACATCGCCTTGATGCGTTCCTCACTGACCCCCTTCAGACGCTCATTCTGCCGGAACTCCTCAAAGCTGATTCTCCCATTCCGGTTCAGGTCACTATCGCGGACGGGACGGGGCATGGCCTTGGGCAACTCATTCGGGGTGATTGTGCCATCCTTATTCTTGTCCAGATGATTAAACAGACGCCGCCTCCCTTCCTCCTCAAGGGCAGCTGTCTTCCTGGTGGATCCAAACTCCTCAAAGGAGATCTTTCCGTCCTTATTGCGGTCATAACTCGCCATGAAATCCTCTCTGACCGGCCCCTTGCGCTTCCGCTCTCCCTTCATGCCCGGCTTTGGGCCCTGTCTGGAGCCCGGTTCACGTGCGCCACCCCTCTCATCAACCCCCTCCGCCACCTGGGCGATCGGGAGGATCATCATTCCCAGCAGGAACATGAGGGATTTGCGGACTGTTATCATGACGATATTATGATAGGGATCGGTCGGCTTGGCGACGCTATATGACTGGCGCGTCACAGAATTTAACCCCCGGACAGGCTGGAGGTTTCATTCCAAACAGGATTTCGCTGGACCGATTCCGACCTGGCGCTAGCAGAACGCGCAAACCATGCAGATTTCCGACATTTTCCGGAACCGCCGGCCCTCCATCTCCTTCGAGTTCTTCCCTCCCAGAACGGAGAAGGGCGCGGAGAGCCTTCTGGCAACCATCCACGACCTCAAGGAACTGAACCCCTCTTTCGTCAGTGTGACCTATGGAGCGGGAGGCTCCACGAGGGATCTCACTCATCAGCTTGTTCTCCGAATCCTGCAGGAAACATCCATTCCCGCGGTGCCACACCTCACCTGCACCTGTCACGATGCCCCTGAGATCGAGGCTATCTTGAACCAATACGCTGAAGCAGGGGTCAGCACCATTCTCGCGCTTCGTGGAGATCCTCCCCGCGACAGGCCCGACTACGATCGCTCGCAGGACATCTTCCAATACGCCTCTGATCTGATCCGCTTCATCCAGAAATTCAACCACACTCACCAGCACCCTTCAGGGGGATTTGGG
>JAAZXD010000137.1 GCA_014240355.1 Roseibacillus sp.
AATTGTCGGAGGACTTGTACTCCACCCCCACGCTGAGCTCCTGCCGGAAGTCGTTCCAGCGATTGAGCTGCATGCCATAGGACGCCCCGACCTGCCAGCTTGTCCCGGCCGAGTCGACCAGGACACCCGCCAGATAATCCTGGGTGGAGATTTCCGCCCAGCTGCCCGTCAGGCGCACGAAGTGATGCCGGGAGTGGATGGGAATCTCCCAGCTCACGGCATGCGCCAGGAGTTCATCAAGCGAATCACCGGTGGTGAACTGGTAACTGATCGACTGATCGAGGCCAAAGGCATTCCCCCAGTTGAATCCCGCGAGGAAACGGTTTTCCCCGGACACCTCGGCTCCGCTGTTCTCATAGCCGGCATAACCGCGCCAGGGGCGCCGCTCGCTGAAGGCAAAGACCAGATCTGCCTCTCCTGCCCCCGCGCCGGGTGCGGCGTAGAGGGAGGCCGGGCGAAACGGGTTGCGATTGAACCAGTCGAGATGACGCTGCAGTTCGCTGGTCAGGAGAACCTCTCCATCCTGCAGTCGGACCGCTCCCGCCAGCAGCTCCTCGTTGAAGATTCCACCCACCTGCATCCCCACCGTGCCCACCAGCCCGTCGATGACCATGAGTTCGATGCTCCCTTCGCCGAGCTCCTGATCGGGCGCATAAATGTCGGTAACCGGGCGATCGTGCAGTTCGTAATAGCGCAGGAGGGTTTCGATCAACCGGTCGAGTCCGCTCTCGGTGAGGGGCTCTCCCAGAAAGGGTCGCAGCGTCCCGGCCAGCCCCTCGTGATTGATGGTGAGACCCAAGGCCTCCACCCGTCCACCCTGCGGAAAGCCATGGTTGAATTCCGGCCCCTGCCCGGACCCGGTCAGTTTGATCGTCTCCAGGTAGGCCATCAGAACAGCCGACTCGTCGACCTCCCCGCGCACGACTGGTTCGCGCTTTCCGAAGGGCAGACGCCCCTCCGTTTCACCTTCCACCCCGCGGGGGGCCAACTCGCTGCCCTCCTGCCCGTGGAGCGGAACCGGCAGGTGCAGCCAGAAAAAAAAAGCGGCGATAATGGTGAAGATTCTGCCCATCCGTATTGACCAGACCGAGTATCCTGCGATTGACCCTCCGCCTTGGAAAGACCTTTCCCCCGACCGTCAGAGGATTCCCGGAGGGAAGGTTTCCTTTTGCTTTTCCTGGAGCAAAGGCACCCTCGCGATTCACCGACCCGAGAGGCGGCTTGAAAACTCTTCCCATGACGCCCTATCCTTTGCTTTGCTGGGCCGAAACCAAACCCCGCTCCTTCCCCTGCAGAGAATCTCCAGAAAAATCCACATTCGCTGAAAATGGTCCCGGTCCGCATCCGGTTGGAACCAGACAACAGATGATTGCTGCAACTCGCCGCGCCCTCCTGTCGCTCACGATTCTCGTCGTGGGCCTGACCGATGCCGTACAGGCCGACCTCCTGCGCTACCGGACTGCGATCAGGAGCTTGGCCGAGGGACAGGCGAATTTCCGAACGGTCGAGGCCCTCCCCGCCCGGGATGCCACAAACCCCGCCCGTGCATTTGCCGGAGGATCATTCACCGGACGATTCAGAATCGGATTCGATCCCACTATCACCGTGTCGAGTCTGAATGAGCAGGACGGCAACCTCGTCGGGTTCACTCGCAGCCTGGACAACAAGGACTGGAACGTCGATTGGGTGCTCTCTGTCGGATGTGAACCGGGGAACGCCGTCATCAATGACGTCGCCATCCGACCCGATGGGCTGTTGCTGGCAGGCGGCACCTTTGAGGACAAGGCCACCTTCGACCGGCAGCAGCAGCCCCCCGTGGAACTCACCACGCCAGGCCGAGTGGCAAGTTTCATTGCCCTTGCCGACCCCTCCGGTGCCTGGCTCGACGCCAGGATCATTCCCGGGATGGAGTTGCAGAGCATGGCTGTTGATGACGAAGGCGAGGTCTTCGTAACCGGGCCCGGCACCCTGGCTCGCCGCTACACTGCAAACCTTCAGGAGGTTTGGGATATCCAGCCCCCAGCAGGCATCCTCTCTCTTGATCATATCTCCGTAGGCATCGGCAGGAACCAACCGTTTGTCTATGTCCAGGGGACCTCGACCCGCCCGGGAGGCAATGATCCGGACGTCTTTGTGGTTCAGCTGGAGAAGCCCGCGGGAGTCAGGCGCTGGAACACCATAATCAATTCCCGGGGTGGCGAGGAACATGCGGGGGGAATCGGCGTCGGCCCCCTGGGCGACCTGCGGGTGGCGGTCTCCTCCAATGGCACTGATCTCTCGGTAGCCAACAGCGTGGTCCGTGACAATCCCACCACGCCGGCTCGCCACGGATACCTCCTGTTTCTCGACGCGACCAGTGGCAAGCTCCTCAACGACCGGCTCCTCGGCAGGGCCACTGAGGCACAGGGCATTCTCGAAACGCACAATCTCGACATTGACTACGCTGGTAACACCTACGTCTCGGTAAGTTTCACGGGCTCCTACCAGTTCAAAGGCCTCGTTCAGAAGGGAGAGGAAGACGCCGCGGTCGTAGTGGTGGATGCTCTGGGAGTCCCCATGCGTTTCATGGATTCCAGCGGCGGGGCACGGGCGACCGGTCTCGACGTGGCCGCCGCCGGCCGGGATCTCCAGGTTCTCGTGGGTGCTGTTCAGGGCACCACTGACGAGTTATTCGGGGAGAGTCCGGTCGCTGCATCACAGGACAACAAAGCCTATATCGCCGTCCTTGATAAACCGGATGACCAGCAGTCCTATCTCATCACTCCTCCTAATCCCGACCAGGGGCTGGGCCTTCTGGTTCAGGACATCAACCAGCTGGAAGGCGAAATCTATCGCATCATCGACAATCCCCAACTCAACATCCGCCTGGTATCCGCCTATCTCACCCCGGAACAAGTCAACAACCTCCAACAGCAAGGTGCCAGGGTGGAGCAGGATCGCGAACTGGTCCCTCCTGGCGTGGATGGCCTCCTGTGGGAGGAGCTGCAGAACGGTGAGCTGATCCCGGACATCCCGCAGAAAGGCCTCAACGGCGCGGGCCTCCCCGCTGGTTGGGCCCTCGAGACTCTCAACAAGGCTCCCAGCCCTCAAAACGAGGTCTATTGCTACCCCGAGACTTGCCGGGAAACATTACTCTACCTCATTGACACCGGAATTGACACCTCCAGCAGTGTTTTCACCAGCAATCCCAATCTTGAAATCAGTGAGTCCATCGTGATCCGTGCAACGGGAGATCCCCTCGAGCCTCTCAGCGAGTATGATCCAACAATCTTCGAACACGGGACCGAGATGCTCAGCATGATCGCCGGGACCGGCTATGGGGCAGCCCAGGGAACACCCATCAAGGTGATTAACTATAACATCTATCCCGATGGCAATACTACCACCATCAGCGCACTCATCGAGGCAATCATCCGGGCCAGCACCCACAAGAACCTCCACCACCCCTACGACCCCGCGGCCTTTTGTATCGCGAGTAGCGCGGACACGCCCGGGGCCAGCCCAGCCAGCCTGGAGAGCGCCATCGACTCCACTCTCGACAATGTCTATGCCACCGTCCTCGTGTCGGCGGGCAACACCGACGGCCTGGCCTCGAATTACACCCCATCCGATCTCGGTAGTAAAAAAAAGGGGGTGATTTGCGTGGGAGCCATCGATGCCAGCGCTCTGCCCCAGCAGGTCGAGAATACCCGCGGAGGCAAGGGGGTGGATCTCTGGGCCCCAGGTGAGATGGTGGCCGCTGCGGACGTAGACGGAAACCCCACCACCATGACCGGGACGAGCGCCTCCACCGCCCTCGCCACCGGGGCAGCCCTGATCTATCTCAGCGCCAATCCGGTCCTCACCCCCTCCCAGATTGAGAGTGCCATGAAAGGCAGCGCGCAGGAGGTCGTTCCGAATCAGAAGATCGTTCACGTCCCCGATCCCACAGACGCTTCCGCGGCAAACGACCTCAATCACATGGGCTACGCAGACTGGGCCTCCTGGTATGAACTTGATCCGGAGGCAGGACCGGACGAGGACCCCGACAACGATGACTGGAGTAACGAGCAGGAGTATGTCTGGGGGTTCGACCCGCGAAGCCACAATTATGAAGCCTCTATCCTGACCATGGACTACGATCCGGATACCGGGACCGCCACCTTCGAGTTTCCCCTGTCCTGTTTCCTGTACCAGCCGTCAGCCCTCGCCAGTCCCTTCACCTTGCGGGACGGTTCCAGTCTGACCATCGAACGAAGCGACGATCTCACTCCTGGACACTGGATCGACTGCACCAGCGAGGTCCTGAACCTGGATGAGGAGGGCCACGAAAGTAATGTCGTGACCATCAGTTTCGACGTCGAGGCAACGAAATCCCGATGTTTCTACCGAATTCGTGTCCACCAGTAGGACCCTGCATCCGGGAAATCCTCGCGACGTTACGCAGGACACTCCCGGTGATGATTGCGGTCCTGGCCACCCCTTACACCCTGGACGCACAGGCAGAGGAACCGCCCGGCGTGGAGGAGCTTCTCGCCCAGGGCCGGTTCGAGGAAGCCCTGCCCACTCTCGTCCGGTTGGAACAGGAATGGAGTCGGGAAGTCCACGACAACGACACGAAGGAGACTCGCCTGAATTGGGCTCTTTCTCTACAGGGCCGCGGGAGCGCGGAGGCCCGGCTCCAGCAATTTGACGCGGCTCTCGACCACCTCCGGCATGCACGCGACCTGGCCGTCGAGGGGCAATTCGGCCCCGAGTTTCTGGCCGGAATCCTCGATGAACTCGGACGAACCGAGGGCAAGGCCGGCTCCTACGAGGAAGCCGGACAGTCCCTCCTGCAGGCCATCGAGCAACACCGGAAACTCGATCCGGTCGACCGGGAACCATGGCTCTCTGCCAGCCAGAACCACCTGGGACTCGTCTACCTCACCACCGGTCGCTACGAGGAGGCGGGGCGAATTTTCCACGAAACCCTCGGCCAGGCTGGTGAGAACGAGGAAGCCCTTCGTTTCCAGCACGAGTGCCTCGGCAGGTACTTTTACGTGATGCGGAGCTACGCCAAGGCCGCCGAGCATCTCGAGGAGGCCCGGGAGCATGCCCTCGGCATCGAGGGCAGGAGAAAGGAGCACCCGGAGATCGTCAATCTCACTGGTCAGATCGGCCTCGCGCTCCTGCGCCTCGGTCCTGAATCCCGCGATCTGGCCCGCCGCTACCTCCTGGAGGCGGCCAATCTCACCAGGGAACTGCAGAGCTCGCGGGTGAACCGCCTGGCCCTCGCTTCGCACCTCTCCAATCTCGGCTCCCTTGAACTGGAGGCTGAAGACAATGAGAAAGCCCGCGGACTCTTCCGGGAGGCACTCGGCATCTCCCGGGAGCTGCTGGGAGCCGACGCGCCCTCGCTGGCCCCCTACTACACCAACCTGGGCTTCGCGAACCAGCAACTGGGGGACTACCCGGAGGCCCGCAGGTCCTACCGAAGATCCGCGGATCTCTACCGCGCTTCCGTCGGCACCCGGCACCAGGCCTACGTCGAAGCTGAACTCAACTATCTCGAGAGCCTCTTCCTCTCGACCTCCTCTACCGAAGAAACTGCGACCGAGACCAGGAAGCTCACCGCGCAGGCCCTCCAGCTCTTCGATGACATCATCGCCTTCGGCACCGAGCGCCAGCGTCTGAACTGGCTGCGCGAAAACCACCTTCTCACTCTTCCCTGCTCGCTGGGAAATGATCCCGCCTTCATTGCCGACACCGTCCTGCGGACCAAGGCCCGCATTATCGACAGCCTCCTCTCCGAACAGCAGGACGCCTCCCGGGATCCCGAACTCAACCGGCTGCGCACCAGATTCGAGAGGAAACAGCGGGAACTCGACGACCTCCTCTTTCGCAATGAGGACCCGGACAAGATCAGCGCTGTCCACGAAGAGATCACCACCCTCGAAGGCAGGCTTCGAAGCGCCCGGCGCGGAGCAGCAGGAACCACCGTCAGGACCACCTGGAAAGATGTGCAGGATACCCTGCCGCCCGGGGCCGCCTTTGTCGACTACGTGCGCTACACCGACCTCACCAAGCCCGGAACAAGCAGCCTCTCCTACGGAGCGATCCTTATCCTGCCGGAAGGCGGGCCCAAGTGGATTCCCCTCGGCACCGATAAGGATCTCACCATCTGGCTCGGCGTCCTCAAGGATCGCCTGCAATACCGCAGCTACCTCCTCAGTTCGACCGGTTCCGCCTCTCCTCCGGCCCTGCGCATGAGCTCTGCTCTCCACCGCCTGCACGACCTTTTCTGGGCCCCGGTCGCCGCCCAGTTTCCCGAGGGAACGGACACGGTCGGAATCTCCCCGGATGCCGGCCTCAACTTCATCTCCTTCGCCGTCCTTCTCGACGACGAGGGACGATTCCTCGCCGAGAAATTCCAGCAGTTGGTTTACTACGCCAGCGCTCGGGATCTCCTGCTCCGGAACGAGCGCCCCTCTTTGCAGGACGGTCCCTGGGCTGTCATTGCCGTGCCCGAGTTCGAAGAGCATGAGCAGGCGTCGGAGAGAGAACGGGAGACGGCCGATGAGCTCAGCAAGATCGTACTGCAGAGTATCGAGGGCTTTGCCGACATCCCCGGGGTGCGGGAGGAAATGAAACTTCTCCGGAAGATCATGCCGGCCCATTCCGGCGAAACCAGAATGATCAACGCCAACGAGGAAGATGTCCGCGGATTATCAGACAGCCCCGTTGTCCTTCACCTCGCCACCCACGCTTTTCTCCTGCCTCCGGCGGAGGAAACAGCCTCCAACGAATTGCAGGACTACCACCAGGCACCCGATCACTTCTACCGCAGCGGCTTGGTCCTCACCGAGGCCAAGCGGGCCCACTCCGCCCGCGCCCGCGGTGTCGAAATCCCCTTCGACCGGGATGGCGTCCTCTTCTCCAATGAAGTAAAGAACCTCCCCCTCCGCAACACCCGTCTGGTCACCCTCTCCTCCTGCGATTCCGGCCTGGGTGAATCCGTGCGGGGCGATGGAGTGCTGGGACTCCGCCGGGGGTTCACCCTCGCGGGCAGCTCCGCCATCCTCCTCAGCCTCTGGCCCGTTTCGGATGACAGCACTCCCGATTTCATGAAACACATGTACCAACTCTCTCTCGCCACCGACCGCATCGGACAATCGCTCTGGGAAACCCAGCGACGCAGCCTGGCCGGGGTCGATCCTACCGACGATGCAGCCATGGAGGAAGCCGTCCTCCGCTATGGCTGCTTTGTCCTGTGCCAGCGTGGACCCCTGCAGACGGCGATCGAGATGCCGGAGATCAGGGAGCCCTCCAGGATCAGGTGGGCCCTCGCCCTGGCGGTGGCCGGCCTGCTCATCCTGGTGGCGACCAGAAAATGGAGAAAAAGCCAACCGGCATGAGGTGCGGGAAATTCGAATGCGGACCCCCGGTCCACGGCGACCAACCGGAACTTGAAACCTGAAACCGGAAGCAGGAGACTGCCGCCATGTTCCGTCTCTATCGAACCGCTTCCGGAATCTACCTTGAACACGAAGGTGAGCAGCGTACTGCCAGCCTCTCCCTCGACGACGTCTTCCGCGCACCCGAACCCGTCACCCTCCTCCAACAGGCCTGGGACGCCGGCACCGCCTCCACAGTTCACCCGGAATCACGGACTGCTGCTCCCGATCCACCGCTTCCCCCTCTCGGTTCCCAGGAAGTCTGGGCCGCGGGAGTGACCTATTACCGCAGCCGCACCGCCCGCATGGAGGAGAGCGAACAGGCCGGGGGCGACCGGTTCTACGATCTTGTCTACGACGCCGAACGCCCCGAGCTCTTTTTCAAGGCCACCTCCCGCCGTGTTCGGGGGCCCGGCGAAGCCGTCGGAATCCGCTCCGATTCAAACTGGGATGTCCCGGAACCGGAGCTCACCCTCGCCATTAACCGCGATGGCCAGGTCTTCGGAGCCACCGTCGGCAACGACATGAGTTCGCGCTCCATCGAAGGGGAGAACCCCCTCTACCTCCCGCAGGCCAATGTCTTCGATGCGTGCGCCGCCGCCGGCCCGGCGATCCTCATCCAGCGACAGCCCCCAGCCCCCGACTCCCGAATCCACCTCGAGATCGCACGCGACGGGGCCGTCGTCTTCCAGGACTCCATCGCCCTGGAACGGTTGAAACGGTCACCGGCGGAGCTTGTGGGCTGGCTCACCCGCCACAACACGCTGCCCTCTGGGTGTCTTCTCATGACCGGCAC
>JAAZXD010000138.1:0-5165 GCA_014240355.1 Roseibacillus sp.
TTGAGCAGGGCGGCGGTCCCGCTCCCCGCCTCAAGCTCTCCGTCGAGCCGGTCGGACCGGAAATTGAGGGCGGCATCAACAAGGCCGCGCTTTTTGACATCGATGATTCCACCCGGGTGTGGAAAAACCGGCAACTGGTCAACAAGGACCAGATCAAGGAAGGCATGGACGTCCAGGTCAACCTGACCTGGGGGCCCTTCGACAGCCTCGCGACCACGGATGTCTGGCTGGACGAAACCAGTTTGCAAGCCCACCGGGAAATACAACGGCAGCGCCATCTGCGAATGATTCGCTCGCGCTTCCTCCCGGGTTGGGTTGATGAGGTCAAAAACAACGACAGCGGAGGCGGTGAGGTCACGGTCACCTTTTTCGGAGGCATGGACCAGGAACTCTATGACGACATTCGCAAAAGCCAGAGTCTCAAGATCTGCAATGCGGAAACCACCTTGCGCAGCTGGAATTATCACGTGGAGCATGCCTCGCCGGCGACCGTTCTTGAGAAGAAGGAGATCAAGGATCCACCGCTGGGCAGCAGTGGCTTGCAAGTGCGGATGAAAGTCACACAAATGCTGGATGGGTTCCGCCCCGGCTGGGTCGTTCGCGTCAAAGGTCCCTGGACCTACGTCCTGCTCCCCTGGGATGAGCACATCAACAGTGCCGAGGCCTATGAGAAATCAAAGAAAATGACCCTGCCATGATGCCGGCCAGAATCGTTCTTATCTTGGCCGCATTCGCCGTGGCCTTACAAAGCGCGACAGCTGCCGGCCCATTGGCCGCTGATGCGGAGCAATTCATTAAATCACGTTGCATCAAGTGCCATGATGCCAGGAAACAGAAGGGCAAGTTTCGCCTGGACAACCTCTCAACCGACTTCACTGATCCGCAGGTTGCCGAAAAGTGGAATGAGGTGGTCTTCCGCATCAATGCGGCCGAGATGCCCCCTGAGGATGAGCCTCAGCCATCCGCTCAGGAGATTGGTCGCATGGCGGAATACCTCACGGGAAAAATTCGTGAGGGGGCAGCATCCCGCATGGCACGACGTGGCTTGCTGGAACACTACCGACTGAGCCGCGAAGAATATGCCCACACGGTCTACGACCTGCTCGGGGTGGTCTATGACGTCGAGGCACCGGGCGCTTTTAATGAAGATCCACGCTGGCATGGATTTGATCGTATTGGAGCGATGCTGGCGACCGCCCCTTCCCACATCGACCGGTATTTCAAAGCCGCAGACACCGTCATCGAACTCGCATCCCTTGGGGGCGAGCCGCCATCACGGGTTCAGCGGAAAGCCGTCGGAGAAGGGAAACGTTACCTGGCTCAACCAGGTGAAGGCTGGGATTGTTTTCACGTGCGTAGGCCCGGGCGCTACCGGGTGAGGATGCGCCTGAGCAGCCTGCCTGCATTTACCGGTCGGGCACCGAGGCTGGCGCTGTGGCATAATGAACACAAGAAACCGGTCTGGGGAAGATATCTCGTGGCTGACGAAAACAAGCCCGAGACGATTGAATTCGAGATGCTATTCAATCAGGGAGGATACAGACTTCTCAATTATGCCCGGACGCAAAAGCATCCCAATGGGGGAATCCAAAGATTTCGGCATGAAGAGATCGATGCCTCCCAGCCACTGGCAAGTTTGAGAGGGGGGTTTAAATCCGATAAAACAAAGGTCGTCGATGAACAGGGGCGTCCTGTGATGCCGACCTTGCTGATTGACTGGGTGGAAATCGAGGGGCCATTGATGACGGAGACCGTGCGGGCCAATAGAAAGGGACTGATGCCTGGGAAGGATGCCCCGGAAGAGGTTCTCGCCTGCCTGAAGCGCTTCGCGCAACGGGCGTGGCGCCGGCCAGTAACCGATGCCGAGATGCATCCGTACATCCAGTTTGTTGCGGCGGAAAAGAAAGCAGGCGAATCGTTTCCATCCGCCTACAAGTCAGCCCTGTCGGGCATGCTGGTTGCCCGCAGTTTTTTTAATCTCGAGGAGGGATCCCCGGGAGAGAATCGCCAGAAGGTGAACGATTTTGAACTGGCCAGCCGCCTCTCCTACTTCCTCTGGAGTTCGATGCCGGATGAGGCACTCTTTACGGCGGCACGTAACGGTGAACTGCGCAAGCCGGGGCAACTGGCAAAGGCGTTCGACCGGATGATTGCCGATCCCAAGATCGATCGCTTCCTGAATTCCTTTCCGCACCAGTGGTTACAGCTGCAGCGGGTAGGCATGTTCCAACCCGACCCGAATCTCTACCCTGAATACGGTCCGTGGCTGGAGGAAAGCATGCTCCTGGAAACGAAGGCCTACTTCGCGGAAATGTTCCGCAAGAACCTGCCCCTGCACGAAGCGGTGGACTCCGACTGGACCATGCTTAATGCCCGGCTTGCTGCCCACTATGGCCTGCCCGCGTCTCAGGATTTGGAACTTACCCGGGTGACGCTGAAACCTGGGTCAGGACGGGGCGGCATCCTGACGCATGCCTCGGTTCTTTCACTGACCTCCGACGGCACACGGCATCGACCGGTCCATCGTGGGGCCTGGCTTTCCGAGACCATCCTCGCTCGTACCCCGCCACCGCCGCCACCCAACGTGGAGCCCCTTGAGCCGGTTGCATCCGATCAGCCCAAGACCACCATCCGCTCCCAGCTGGAATCCCACGCCACCCAGGCGGCCTGTGCCTCCTGTCACGCCAAGATCGATCCGCTGGGGCTGGCCTTTGAGAATTTTAATGCCATTGGTAAGTGGAGAGAAACCGAGAGGGTCGAGGGAGGAACGGGTGAGGATCCTCCGGTCGACGCCTCCGGTAAACTGCCCGAAGGGAAGGCCTTTTCCGGACCTGCCGAGTTCAAGAAATTACTGGCAGAGGATGACAAACGGCTTGCGAAGGCCTTCGTCGAACAGCTTGCGACCTATGCCCTGAGGCGGCTCGTCACCGTGGACGATAGGGAGGAGATCCATAAGATTGTCTCATCAGCGAAGCCCGGGGGATATCAGCTTCAGGACCTGGTCCGGGGCCTGGTGCTGTCTGATTTGTTCAAAAAGCGCTAGGGAGATCGTACTGGTCCCGTAGCCAGCCGCTGAGGTGGTTGCCTGGAAAATCCTGAAAGACCTGGAGAGCGCTCTATTCGTCCTCCTGTTCGTCGACCTCTCCCTTAACCTTGAGTTCGGGAGCCTCGTCCTCGTTGCCGCGGAAGCCGTAGATGGGGAGAATGCGGTAGTAGACTTCCAGGCTGAGGGTTGCGAGGGTGGTGGAGGTGATTCGTCCACCATTACGGGCCAGTCCGCTGCTCGGGTCCCAGCTGCCTGCATTGGATCCCGTCTTCTCCTGCACCCGGGGGAGGATGTCCTTGAGGCTCTCATTCCAGTCCTGCCAGATGGATCCCTGGTGCTGGTAGAGAGCGAGAGTGGCGTAGTAAATGTAGTAGTAGTCCGGTCGGCTCGTTTTCATCGGACGCATCTTCAGCTGCCGGGCGCTTTCGATCTGCATCGGGGAGGTCGGGGGGACGAGATCGAGCTGGCGGCAGAACATGCCGGTGGCGATCATGGCGGGCCATTTCGTCCCGGGACCCTGATAGCCGTAGAGTCCTCCGTGCCTGCCGCCACCTGCCTGGTCGAGCCATTTGCGGGCGCGCTCAAAGTTTTCTTCGGGAACCTTGAGGCCGGCGAGGCGGGCACTGTGGAGGGCCATGTACTGCCAGCCGGTGATAGAGGTGTCGGAGTCCTCGCCGGGGTTGTAGCGCCAGCCGCCCCTGCTCTTGCTCTGGGCCGCGAGGGTGTAGGAGATCGATCGCTCCGCTGGTCCGCGGAGGCGCTCATCCTTTGTGATGCCATAGGCCTCACAAAGGGCGATGGAGGCGATGGAGTGACAGTACATCAGGCCCTGGCCGCTGAGGTCGCCATTGCCTTTCTGGATCTTGAGGAGGTAATCGAGGGCCAGTTGGACATGGTCACGGTATTCCCCATCACGGTCATGGCGGGCACCCCAGCCGAAGAAGCAGAGGAGTGCCAGTCCCGCGTTTCCGGTGTCGAATTTGCCCTTGGCCCCGTGTTTCTTGGAGTCCCAGCGGCCATCTTCCTCCTGGTTCTCTGCAAGCCAGCGCAGGGAAGCACGGATGGCCTTTTCCGTCCCGTCCGATCCGCCCAGTTGCTGGATGATGTCCATGGAGGGGCGCCCACGCTGTTTCTTGATGAAATCGCTGGTGCCGAGATTCGCGGGGGCCTCGAGTTTTCCCGGAAGGAGGGAACCGGTGAGAGTGGGTTCGAGGCTGATGGGGCCCACCGCTCCCGGGTCGGTGACCGTTTCGGAGCTTCCGGCCTCAAGTCCATCTTGAGGGTTGGTGAGGTTGGCACCTTCGGCCGTCAGGCCGTTGCCGGAAATGGATTCCGCGTCGATCTGGCTGCTGGCTGCTGAGCCGCTGTCGGCTCCGGCATCCGCGGCCTTGTTAGAGGCCATGGCCCCGCCACCGGGCTTGAAGGGTTCGTCGCCGCTGCCCTCGGTGGCGGCCCGGGGGCCTTCCTCAAGGGCGGGCGCGCCCGGATCGAGGAGAGAGGAATCGGGGAGGTTGCCGGCAAGGGGCGAGGGTTCGCCGGACAGGCCTTCCGTGGCTTGAGCTTCGCCCACGGCCTGGGCGGAGCCTTCACTGGTCTCCCGGGCAGCCAGTTCGCCCTGCCCGACCTCCGAGGAGTCGGCCTGAGAGGACTCCGCAGAGTCGCCGCCGGTTTCCGCTCCCTGCTTGGCGGTCACGGTGCCGCGGTCAGGCTTGAAACTTTCGTCCCCACCGCCAGCGGCTTTCCCGGGGCCTTCCTCAAGGGCGGGTGCACCCGGATCGACGGGAGAGGAATCGGGGAGATTGCCGACGAGGGCCGAGGGTTCGCTGGTGGCCCCGTCCTCAGCCTGCGATTCTCCCACGGCCTGGGCCGATCCCTGCTCCGCCTGACTGGGGGTCAGTTCACCCTTGCCGATTTCAGTGGCATCAGCCTGGGAGGATTCAGCCGTGTCGCTCGTCGTTTCACTCCCTTGTCTGGAAGCAAGAGCGGAAGACGATTCCGGTTTGAAATTCTCATCGCCTGGAGCGCCGGCCGGTTCGTTCTCGCCCTCGTCCAATCGGGGAGCTCCGGAATCAAGGAGGTCGGTTTCTGGAAGGTTGCTGGAAAGACCGGATTCAAGTTG
>JAAZXD010000138.1:5175-8207 GCA_014240355.1 Roseibacillus sp.
TTGGGATTGCGGAACGGACTCCTCGGCCTGGGCCTCTCCGACGGCGGAGGACGGGCCGGTGGTGGGTTCGGCCCGGGCCACCGCTCCTCCGGTTACCTCGGCGGCATCAGCCTGATCGGGCACCGCGGCGTCGGAGATAGGGCCTCCATCTACTGGAGTTGTAGCAGTTGAAGCCGTGGCCCCGTCCGGAGTGAAGGCCTCGTTGGCCGGATTGGCGGGCTCGTTGTTGGGGTTGGGTTCGCCCTCGTCCAGTTGTGGGGCGCCGGGGTCGAGGAGGGCGGTCACCGGGAGGTTGGCGGAGAGGTCGGACTCCATCCGGGCCTCGGGAACGGATTGTTCTGCCCGGGCTTCTCCGACCGGAGAGGCCGCTTCAGGGACGGGGTTCTGGGCCAGTTCTCCGCCGCCGACCTCGGCGATTTCGGCCTGGTCCGGCACGGCCGCATCTGAGATGGGCTCGCCCTCGGCTGGTGCGCTTGGGTTGGCAGTGAGCGCCTCGCTGGGATTGAAGGCCTCGTTGGCCGGATTGGCGGGTTCGTTGTTGGCGGCAGGGTCCCCTTCCTCGAGTTGGGGAATGCCGGTGTCCACCAGAGCGGACTCGGGCAGGTCCCGGCTCGGGGCGGAGTCGGTCACTGATTCGGGCGCTTCGTTTTCGCTGTAAGCCTCTCCCGTCGGGGAGGCGGGGCCATCAGCAACGGTGGTGGTTTCGATGCTTCCGCTGGATACCTCCGAGGCCTCGGCCTGGTTCTCGGCGGGGGAGTCGCTGGGAGCGTTGGCATGCGCTTCCTTACTGGTGGTGGCCGGAAGGGCGTTGGCGGGATCAAAGGTGTCCTGGGTCGGGTTGGCCGGATTGTTGTTGTCGCTGGGATCGTTCTCTTCCAACTCGACCGGCTCGGCCTGCAGGGGGGAGGTCTACGGAAGGGCAGCGAGCAATTCGGACTCCAGCGCCTCCGGGGCGTCCGTCTGGTCGGAGTCGGCCTGAGCGGGAGCAACCTCGGCGAGCGGCGTGGGTGCCGGGCTGTCGGTGATGGTCTCCGAGGGTTGAATCTCGGCAGCATCGGCCGGGGTGGCTACGGCGGTATCCGCAACAGTTTGGGTTTCGCTGCGTTCGGTAGCGGGGAGGGGTTCGGCCGGAGTGAATTCAGTTTCCGCGGGATTGGGTGCCTCCGGGACCTCGGCGATTTCAAGTTCTTCAAGAACCGGTTGATCGGGTTCGGGGAGCGCGGTCTCGGAGAGTTCGCTGAGAAGGGTGGAGGGTTCGGTCGGTTCCGCGACATCTTCAGTGGGATTGGCGGCCGCGGTCTTGACCTCGACGTCCATGGCCTGTTGCTGGAACTCGGCGTCGATGGGAACGGCCTGGGCGTCCTCCTGTGGTTTGAACTCCGGGATATCGAAGTTCGCAGCGGCCTTTTCCGCCTGGTGGGCAAGGTCCGGTTGCGTGATCTCGGTTTCTTCCGGAATGCTCTCAAGGGCGAGTTCCTCTTCACTGAGGGCATCGATACTGACGAGGACGTCGGGCGGCGGATCGCTCTGTTGCTCGATTTCCTTGGCGATCACGAGGAGAGCGAAGAGGATGAGCAGAAAGAGGTGGGTAGCCGCCGACCCGGCCAGGCACTTGTGGAAGAGGCTAGTGATGTCACGCCAGCTCTCAAGGAGATAGATGAGGGCGATGAGGGCAGCGAGGGCGAGGAAGATCCACCAGCCGATCGTGCCCAGGAGATCCTTGAACTGTTCCCAGCGGGAGAGGTTGGTGTAGCCGATGACCTCGCGGGTGGTGGAGCGGTAGAGTCGATAGTCGGTTCCTTCCCCGGTGGAGTCCGCTTCGTGGTCCGCGCTGAAGACGAGGTCGAAGCCATCCATCCGCACGGCGGGATCGGTTACGTTTCCGTCCTTGATATAGAGGTCAACCTTTTCGGGTTTGAGAGATTTGCGATCCACCACACGGCTGAAGTAGACTCCGTAGCCCCTGTTGCCGCGGCTGTCGCGGTCGGAGGCGAGGAAGACATGCTCGCCCCGCCTGGTGAGTGCGGCCTGCACATCGTGCTCCTTTGAGTTGAGGTGCTTTACAGCTTGGGCCTCGCTGAACCTGGGAAACTTCTGCTTTTCGGTCTCAAGCTCCATGCGTTCGGCGACGAAGATGTCCTCCTCGCGGGCCCCGGAGCGGTTGGAAGAGAAGTAAATCCTGTTGTCGTCGGAGGAGACTGCGGGTCCGCTCTCGTCATCCTGAGAGTTGAGATCGTTGCCGAGTGATTGCACCTTCCAGTCCTTGCCGTTGGGCAGAGCGACGTAGAGGTCGTAGCCACCGGCCCCGCCCTCACGGTCGGAACTGAAATAAAGGTAGCGTCCGTCACGCGAGAAGGCGGGACCACGTTCATTGGACTCCGTGTTAAGCGACTTGAGGGGGGCGGGTCGACTCCATGTTCGGCCGTTCCAGTTAGAGAGATACATGTCGGCGTTCGAGTCCGGTGCCTGCCAGCGGACGAGAACCATCCGGGTGCCGTCGGGAGAGAAGGCGGCCTCGAGTTTCCCGCCAGGCAGGTTGGGCGAAGGTGGAGCGGGATCCTTATTGTTCTTTTGAGGGCGGGCTGGTTCCTCGAAAAGATGGGATTCGGGATCCTGCCAGAGGACGTAGCGCGTCTTCTCTTCATTGACTTCGGCTTGGGTGCCCTGGTCGGCGGTGTAGTAGGTCCAGATTTTCGCCCGCAGCTTGCCGAGAAGGGAAAATCCTATGAGAGCTGCGATGACAAGAAGGGCTGCCGGGGCGACCCAGCGGGTTAGTAATCCCTTGCGAACATCCTCCAGGAATTTTTTCAGGTGGGGACGAAGGGCGCTCAGTTTGTCCGTCAAGGCAGCAACTGGAAGAGTCGGGGGAGAGAGCGATTTAGATTCTCCACCCGGAATATCAGCTGCTCTGGCGGCAAGCGCTGGTTGATCTGGTGTTGCCGGAGGATGCGCGATGGGCGGTTCCGCGATGGGCGGCTCTGCGATGGGGGGCTCTGCGATGGGGGGCTCTGCGATGGGTGGCTCTGCGATGG
>JAAZXD010000139.1 GCA_014240355.1 Roseibacillus sp.
AAAAGCGCGGGCGGCCGAACCGAGATCGGAACCTCGTCCCGTGCCGGTCGCATCGCCTCATCCCGTTCCAATAGATCTTCGAAAAGTGACCGGGTTGCAGCAGAGGATGATGATCCTGCTGAGGAAAAGTCGGCGGAGCAGACTCCTGAGCAGATGCTCGGAAACATAATGAAGCTGTTCGCCGAGAGCGACGCCGGGAAGCGGATGGAGCGGGCCGGTAATATACGGAAGGCGCAGCGTCTTTTCGCTCCGTTGGTGGCGGATTTCGATTTGAGTGATGACGATCGGGAGCACTTCCTGGATCTGGCGGGGTCGGCGGCCAACTCAGAGGAAAGCCTCTGGAGCGAGCTCATGTTTGCCGGGGAAGGAAACCGGGAGGAAGCCCTGCAGAAATGGGAGGCGGCAAATGAGGAACGGGAAACCGCCATGCGGGAGTTCCTTAATGATGACGCGGACTGGAAACGCTACGAGGAGTATGAAGCGAGGCTGGAAGAGCACGAGCAGGTCCAGGGCGGGATTCGCCGTGCGATGGAGGGGGCTGGCGTGCCTCTCACCCCGGAACAGGAATCACAGCTCGTGGAGGTGATGTATGACACCCGCCAGGAGAGTGGGATCAATGAAAAGTGGCAAGGCCGGGGTGTGCTGAATCAACTCTCTGAGCCGGGGATTGCCGATCGACTCGAAGCGGACATGCAGGCGAACCAGGAGGCCATGAGTCCGGGGGTGGCGAATGTGCTGTCACCGCAGCAGGTGGAAGCTTTCAACTCGTCCCAGATCCGTATGCGGGAAGGGGCGACGGAAGGGCTGCGCTGGATGGAAACCTTCAGGGGTGGGGGTGGACAGCCCGAATGAAGGCCATGCAGACTTTCCGGGGCTTATCCTGTTTGCTGTTGCCGGTTCTGTCAGCTGGAGTTCTTTCCGCGCAGACGGAGGCCGGGAAGATTCAGGAGCGGAGCTATGAGTTCAAGGAGGCAGGCAGGGAAATCGACTACACTCTCTACGTGCCGCGTAGTTACAAGAAGTCCAGGAAGGCTCCCCTGCTCGTCCTGCTCCATGGCCTGGGGAGTAATCCGGACCAGGTGATCCGTTACGAGGGGATCACGGATGAAGCGGAGGAGCGGGGTTATCTGGTGGTCGCCCCCTACGGCTACAACGAGCGGGGCTGGTATGGCAGCCAGGGAAAAGGAAAGGGCAATTTTCTGGGTGGGAGACCGGAGGATCCCGAGAATCTGGGAGAACTCAGCGAGAAGGATGTTCTGAATGTTCTCGGGATTGTGCGGAAGGAGTTCAACATTGATCCGCAACGCATCTATCTGGCCGGCCATTCGATGGGAGGAGGCGGAACGATCTATCTGGGAGCGGCACACTCCGGGATCTGGGCTGCCCTGGCGCCGATGTCCCCAGCCTACATGGGAAGTAGTGACATTCTTGAGAAGATCAAGGCCCCCGTCATGATTGTGACCGGGGAGAAGGACACGGTCGTGCCGGTGCAGATGGTGCGCCCCTTTGTCCAGCGGATGAAGGAGCTCAAGATGAACCACATCTACAAGGAAATTCCCGGTGGGAATCACGGTCCCACCATCCACAACAATCCCGGATTGATGGCCGAGGTCTTTGACTTCTTTGATGGGAACTCACTCAAAAAGGAGCATCCGGCAGAGAGTGTGAAGGAGGCCTTCCGCACCTTCACCAACAAGGGGGGCAGGACGATCACGGCGCGGATCGTGAGCAGCAGGGGAGAGAAGGTGACCATTGCGCGAAAGGACGGCAAAACCTTTGTCATCCCGATCAGCTCGCTGAGTGAGGCAGACCAGGATTATGTGGCCAGGTGGGCAGAGAAGGAAGGCCCCTGAATCGGAGGGCGCTTATCCGAACTTCTTGTGGGCCTCGTCATGGTCGATGAGGCGGGCGCGGATCAACCCATCGTCCAGTTTTTCACCGAAGGGATCGAGATAGACCCTGCTGGTGCGCTTCTTGTTCTTTGGCGACACGCCAAAGACGTGGATGTTGAAGATAAAGGCTGGTTCATCCTCGGCCTTGAACCAGTGGACGTTGTCCTTCTCGTCGGAGATGCTGGAAGACTGGCCCGGGACGAACTTGGAATCGATGGTGGGCTTGATGATCATGTGCTTCTCCTCATCGGTGATGCGGTCGTAATGGCGCCCGTGGAAATTGCCTTTCAGAATCAGGAAGGCCGTGGCCATGTTGTTGTGGCCGTGGGGCACGACCGAGCAGCCCTTCCTGAGGGCGAAGATCTGCTGGCCGAAGACGTAGCGTTCCGGTCCTCCCTGTAACTTGGGCATTCTGGGGCGATGGCTGCGCGCGCCGTTGTTCATCAGCTTCGGGTTCTTTGCGATAGCCTCGAAGTTGATGAGTTTAAGCAATTCAGGAAGGTCGATCTGATTGCTCAGGAGGTCCTCCACCTGCGTCTGCCACTGGGTTTGTTTGAGTTGCTGATCCTTCATCGAGAGCCCGATTTCATTGACCTGGCTGAGCCACTTTTCAGTTGTGAGACGGGCCTCCTTGGCCAGAAGATTGCTGCTGCAGAGGTGCTCGAGGAGCGAGACGGTGAGCAGGGTCTGAATCGATTTCCTGCCGAAGTCACGGCGGGTAGTGACGAGGGCCTTATCGTGAGAGTCTTTCATTGCTGCCCAGTCTTACCTGTATGGAGGGGAGGGTCAAGGATGGGAGTCCTGTGCCGCCTCAATTGGCCCCCTGGCGAATCCAGCGGGCGAGGAGATCCGTTTCCCGGGCGTCGGGCATCTTGCCATCAGGCGGCATGTGGCCGTCCAAGACCATGTCGAGCAGGAGGCTTTCTCCCGGTTTTCCCGGGACGAGGGCGGGGCCGGTTTCTCCCCCCCTTCGCATGAGTTTGACGGAACGGAGATCGAGTCCTGCTTCCTGCGCTTCCTGTCCGTGACATTCGATGCAATAGGTGACCATGAAGGGTTTGAGGTCTCGGTTGAAAGTGAGCGGGGCGTAGCCCGGAGGAGTCTTCGGGGTGCAACCGATCAGAAGGAGGGGATAGAGGAGCAGCGAGCACAGACGGGCAAGGCTGCCGGGAGAACCGCGGTGGGGTTCCTTCATGCGAAGGAGTTGGGTGCCGGTTTGGTCTGTGCCCACTTATGGTCAGGCGAAGGGGAAGCCTTCGCTCACTCGGTGTCGGGTTGCCCGCCGTTGGAAGGACTTGGTGGGGGAGCGGGAGTGAGCCCCAGTTCCTCTCCGAAACGATGCCGGACTTCGGGCGGAAGATCGGCTGTGCTCAGAGCCTGTTGGGCCGCCGGGCGATCGGCCTCGCTCCACTGGGTGAGGGTGTGGTGCATGAGTCCGAAGCGGCGGTCGTTCTCACTGACGCTCTCGGCCCAGGCAAAGGCGGCACCCGGATCAGAGTGGACGGTCATGTGGACCACGCGTTCGGACGCTCCGTCCCGCGTGTTGCCAGGAGGCAGGGATTTGACCCATTCGCCGGCCGCCATGCTGTCAATGCGCATCCACTGTTCGGTGACATCACCGACTGCTCCGCGGCGGGTGGCGCCGCGTTCAGGTAGGGTCAGGGCCCACTGCGCGGCTTCCGCCGGACTGGAGGAGGACCAGACAGAGGCGACTTCCTGGGCCATGTGGCGATACTCGCGGTTGATGGGGCCGGCAGCAGGCAGGTCATTGGCTATTTCGTGGTAGAGGGTGGCGGCCTCCGAGGGATTGTGCTCAGCCACCGTGCGCAGGACGGCTCGGGTGGCCCTCTGCTGGTCGCCGGGTTCAAGGTCGCGGGCCCACTCCAGGGCTTCCTGCAGATCCCGCTCCGCCCAGCGGCGCGCCACCGCCTCAAGGACATGGTGACGCTCATCGGGGCTCTCCAGGGAGTCGGTGGTAAAAGCGGCGGCCTCGGCGGGGTCATGCTCAGCCCATGAGGAAGCAACGCCCCGGAGGGCCCGCATCCGCAGAGCCGGATCATCCAGCGCCATGCTCCATTCGAGGGCTGCACTGCGATCGGTTTCCGCCCAGCGGTGGCTCAGGTCGCGCAGGAGGTGGAGGCTATGCTCGGAACCGGGTAACTGGGCGACATAGTCTGCTGCGGAAGCAGGGTCCTCCTCGGACCAGTGCCGCAGGATATCCTCCATGGTTGAGAACCGGTCCCGGCCGGTGAGGCCTTCACTCCAGCGCAGGGCGGCGGTGGGGTCGCTACGACCCCATCGAGAGGCCAGGCGATGGAGGGCCTCACGCCGCCGGGGTCCGTGCGGCATGGCCAGGATGGTTCGGGCTGCGGCTGCGAAATTGGCAGGCCTGCCCTGTTCCAGGTTCTCAATGAGATTCCGGAGGACGTTGTTTTCTCCTTCAGGGTTGCGTCGTTCCTCCGGATTTCCGTCGGGGTTCTCCCGGGTGGACTCCCCGGATCGGTTGCGATCCGAGCTGCTCTTGCGTGCGAGGGTCAGCGCTTCCGTTGTCCCCTCCCTTTCCGTTGCTACCGATGATGAGAACAGAAAATGATCCAGGGCCATTCCGATTGAGAAGGATCCGGCGGCAACTAGCAGGAGGGTGACTTTGGCGGACATGAAAAAATGCTGGTTCAGTATGTCACTTTGCCTGACCGAGGGCCACCTTGTTCTTCTCGATTCCGGAGAGACGACGCTCGGCCAGTTTTTGCAGAGTCGAAACTCTTTCAGGATGGTCCATGCTCACATCGATTTTTTCCTCGATGTCTTTTTCCAGATTGAAAAGGGCAGGGCCGGGGGCTCCCTTCAGTCCGGCGTGGCGGCGGTCGGGGAAGAGCTTCCAGGACCCCATCCGGATGGCCTGGAACCCATCACCCCCGTGCCAGTAGAGGAGGTCCTGGCGAGCATGAGGAATGCCCTCCTTCCCCCGGAGCGTTGGCCAGACATTGAGGCCATCGATGACCGGGCTGCCCTTGCTGTGTTTTCGAAGATCGATGCCGCAGGCATGGGCCAGAGTGGGGAGAAGGTCGATCGCGGAGATAAGGGCAGCGCTCTCCCGTCCGGGCTTGATGAATCCCGGGTAGCGAACCATGCAGGGAACGCGGGTGCCGCCCTCGAGGGCGGACCATTTCCTGCCCCGGAAGGGATCAGCCTTCGATTCCCTGGTGAGGGGTTCCGGTCCGTTGTCGGAAAGAAACACCACGATGGTGTCCTTCTCAAGGTGCTGCTCCTTGAGGGTGTCGAGTACTTGACCGATACGGTGATCGAGTTCCTCTACGACGTCACCGAAGACGCCGAAGCGTGATTTCCCCTTCCATTCAGGATGGGCCTGGACCGGAAAGTGGGGGGCGGTGTAGGGGAGGTAGAGGAAGAAGGGTCGTTCTTCATTGGTCTGGAGAAACTTGATGGCTTCGGTGGTAAAGATCTCAGTCAGCCGGCGATTGTCGAACGGCTTGGCGATCACCTCATCGTCACGCCAGAGCTCCTTGGTCTGGTTGTTGCTCTTGTTGAGGTAGCAGGTGGACTCGAATCCCTGGCGGTGAGGGCGGAGGGGTGGTTCGTCACCAAGGTGCCACTTGCCAAACATCCCGGTTCTGTATCCCGAAGCCTTGAAGATTTCAGCCATGGTGAGGGCTTCCGGATTCAGTCCCTGCCCCTTTTTCATCATGTAGCCCACCACGCCCCTGGTCCAGCCAAGGCGAGTCGGGTAGGCGCCGGTAAGTAAGGCCATGCGCGAGGGGGTGCAAACCGTGGCACCTGCATGGAAGCTGGTCAGTTTCACGCCCTCCCGTGCAAGGCGATCCAGGACAGGGGTCCTGATCCGGGGGTGACCGTAACAGGAAAGATCATGGTAACCGAGGTCGTCCGCCATGATGAGGACGACGTTGGGGCGACGTTGTCCGCCGGTAGCGACATCCGGGATGGCGAGGGTGACGGCTAGGAAGGAGCAAAGAAGGTAATACGTTTTCATGCAGGGATCGAAGGCGTCACATGGAAATGATCCGCATCCGCTGCCCAAGCTAGCAGGGTGGTATGGATGCGAAAGATCCGCTTTGCAGGATTCCACTCCCGGGGAATTGGGGCAGGAACGGGATGGGGAGGAAGGCTATTTTCCTGATGACTGCTCTTTGCTCAGGAGGGCGGGTTGCTCCGGAGCACGATAGAAGGGGCGCCCATACCAGGATAAAAACCTGCGGCACAGTTTTCCGATGTCATCGGCGGTAAGGAGAACACAGGGGATGAGAAAGAGAGTGATCCCGGTGGCGAAGAGGACTCCGTAGGCGAGGGATACAGCCATCGGAATGAGAAACTGGGCCTGCAGGGAATTGTCGAACATGAGGGGCATCAACCCGACGAAGGTGGTGACCGAGGTGAGGAAGATGGGACGGAAGCGTCGGCGACCGGATTGCTGCACGGCATCAAGAAGCGGGATGCCACGGCGGACCCGCTTGTTGATGTCATCGACCATGACCAGGGAGTCGTTCACAACCACACCCGCCATGGCGAGAATCCCGAAGAGGGAGAGGTCGGAGGGAGTGATGTCCATGATGATGTGACCCAGCAGGGCGCCGATGACACCAAACGGAACGACGATCAGGATGTAGAGCGGTTGCAGGATGGACTGGAAGGGGATCGCGAGGAGGGCAAAGAGAGCAAACATGAGAGCCACACTGCCAATGATGAGTCGCTTCTTGGTCTCCTCCGCCTCGGCCACGGCACCGGTGAAGACGATGTGGAGGTCTTCGTGGTCACGGAGCAGGTCATCGGTGCGTGACTTGAGCGACTTCGCAATACGGACAAGGTCAACGCTCTTGTCCTTCGGTTCCGCACCGATGCGGACAACCTCGGCCCTGTCATTACGCTCGATAAAGGTCGGGGCTTGGACGAAATTGGTCTTAGCCACTGTGAAGAGGGGGACTTCCGCGCCTGCAGCCGTGCGGATCTTCATTTTTTCCAGGGTGTTGAAGGTCTCGCGTTGCTTCTTGGGGAGGCGGACCATGACACGGTATTCGTCGTGGCCACGGAAGACGCGCTGGGCCTCCTCTCCATAGAAGGCCCGGCGAACCTGGTAGGCCAGAGCCTGCTGGGTCACGCCCAGTTCCGTCCCGCGGGGGGTGAGGCTAAGTTCGACCTCGGTTTGTGGTCGTCGCTGGTTCACCCAGGCATCGGCGATACCATCATAGCCTTCCAGCATGCGTTCAATCTGTCTGGCGAGATCCCGTTTTGCGTCCGAGGCAGGTCCCCGTAGCTCCATCTCGAGCGGATCAGTTTCCTTTTCCCCATCGTCACCCCGGGTCTTTTCCGTTCGGATCTTGAGGGTTGCATTGTCCGGGAGTTCACCGATGAGTTCACGCCAGCGCTTGATTACAACGTCATTGCTGGGACCCGGGACAGTGCGCACCCCGGGTGGCATCAGGCCGAGGAAGGTGATTGAGTGCGCCTTGTTGTAGGAGTGGTGGCGGCGTGGGTGGTCGGTACCGATGAGTCGCCAGTGGTTGGTCACGATCGAGCCTTCACTGGGATCGACGAACTCGGTGCGCATCTTCTCGGCGGCATCGGTGATGCGGTCCGTGTACTCCCGCGTGGTATCGAGGGAGACATGTTCAGGGAGTTTCAGGACGGCGGAGATTTCGGGACGTTCCACCGAGGGAATGGAGACGTAGCCGAGGCGACCGCCCGTGAAATAGCCAAGCATGAGGAGACCCATGCAGACAAAAAGCGCGATGGCAGCTACCCGGTGGGCGATCACGAGTTTGAGAGTCGGTGCGTAGGCCTTGTCGATGAAGATCTGGAGTCCGGCCGCGGCGACCCGTTGCACCTTGCGAATGGGGCTGCGAACCTTGGCCGTGCTATTCTTGAGGTGCTTGAGGTGAGCCGGGAGGATGAGCTTGGACTCGACCAGGGAAAAGAGGAGAACCGGGGCGACCACAAAGGGGATCTGGCGTGCAAAATTCCCCGTCATGCCGTCGAAGAAGAGAAGGGGCAGGAAGGCGACAATGGTGGTGAGGATTCCGAAGGTGACCGGGACGGTGACAGCCTTGGTGCCCTCAATGGCAGCCTCTAGAGGGGGGTCGCCACGTTGGAGGCGGGTATAGACACTCTCTCCGGTCACGATGGCATCGTCCACCACCACTCCGACCACGATGATAAAACCGAACAGGCTCATCATATTGGCGGAAATACCGAAGAGCTGCATCACCACGATTCCACCGGCAAAACTGATGGGGATACCGACTACCACCCAGAAGGCGAGTTGCGGTCGCAGGAAGAGTCCG
>JAAZXD010000013.1 GCA_014240355.1 Roseibacillus sp.
TGGGAGGATCCGGAAGTTTCGTGGAGACGAACCGGAAGGCAGTTCACACGACTTTCCGATCTGACTGGTTTTACAAGGATCGCACCTGGAACGGAAGAGTTGATGATGTCAGGATCTGGGGAAGAGCCCTTGGCGACGATGACATAGCGTCCCTGTGGAATAGAGGACAGGGTTCCGCCAAGGTTTCCAAGGGACTGACAGAGGGCCTGATCGGCCACTGGCCGTTTGATGGCAACCTGAAGGATGCAAGTGGCAACGGACGTCATGGCAAGGGTGAGAACTCACCAGGATTCGTGAAAGGCCAGACCGGGCTGGCTCTGCAGCTCAATGGGGACAATCAATTTGTTACCCTTGGGGGAAAGGCAGCGGATTACACCCCGGCCAGTGGCAGCATTACGGTCTCACTGTGGTTCAGTGCCAACAAGTTCGACAAGCGTTGGCAGACTCTCCTGGCCATGGGAGATCTTGGGCCATCCGACTGGCGAATTCATCGATTCAATTTAACCAACAACATGGGATTCGTTGGGGGGATGTGGGCCCGGAACAACACCAAGATTGATGATGGGAAGATGCACCATCTGGTTGCCGTGACTGAAAAGGACAAGGGAGTAAGGCTCTATCTGGACAATAATCTCGCCTCCCGGTCAGCGAACAACGCGTTCGATGGCATTGGTGCGGACGAGAATGGATGGTTGCCGGCCGTCGGGGCCAACCTCCAGGGTCGCATCAACCTCTCTACTCCTCTGGAGGGGGAGTTCATTCCGATGCAGGACTCCCTGAGGGTGATCGCCAAGGCCTCCCAGAAAGCCTGGGTCAACAATTCGCATTCCGGGGTATACAGGCGAATGAGCCATCCGGAGGAGGCGCTCCTGATTGCAGCCCGCGATGGAAACAAGAAGAAGGTGGCGGAATTGCTCAAGGCTGGGGTGAGTCCTAATACGGCGTCCCGGAACTCCTATGGGGCGCTCGGGTATGCGGGGATCGGAGGCCATCTGGAGATCATGAAGCTCCTTATTGCCCACAAGGCTGATGTGAACAGGAGGGCCCGCTTCATGAAAACCCCGCTGAACGTGACGGCAGGCTCCTCCCATATTGCGGCCGCAAAGCTGCTGCTTGCCAACGGAGCCGAGGTCAGCTTGGCCAACGGGAATGGCGGTTTTGTGACCCATGAATCCGCCTTCTGGGGACAACCGGAGATGCTGGAGTTCCTGCTCACGGAGGCGAAGGTCGACCCGAACCTGCGCTCCAGAAACGGACAGACCGCACTGCATTATGCTATGTGGAACATGATCGGTGGTAAGGACGAGCACAACCAGCCCTACCTGAAATGCATCCAGTTGCTTCTCAAGCACGGAACGAATCCTGATCTCCGGGGAGGAAACAACAACAGGACTCCCCTTGAAATGGCCCTCAACAATGGACTCAGTGACGTGGTGGCCCTGCTGAAGGCGCAATAGAAACGGGCGCTTCACATTTTTCGGGGGGGAGTGCGCCAGTGATGGGGTCTCCCCCCTGAAAGCATCCGGCCCGGGGGCAGGGGGCACGTCTTCTGGTGTCTCTTGGTTGCTCCAGGGAGGATGGTGGAGGTCGGAATAATTTCAGGCAGGCGCACGGTAGATTCGCAGGCGCTCAACCTCCTCCACCAATTCAAATCCGCGGCCCTGGAGGAGGATCCTGCAGACGATCTGTTCGTGCTCCCGTTCGCAGTCATGGAGGGCGATCAGTCCACCCGGTTTGACAGCGCAGGTGGCCGCGTGTGCGCTCTGGTGGCGACCGAAGGTGGGGCCCCAGGGTGCGTCCACGAAGGCGCAGTCCCAGCTCCCATCAAAGGGCGGGTCCGCCATGGCGGGAAGAATCACGGCGTGTTCTGAGAACATGGTCTCCTCCCACTCTCCGAAGTTCTGCCCGTAGTCCACGGAGCGGATATGCGCGCTCCCGATCTGGGTGGCCACCCTCTCGATCCACTCCTCGTTGTTCTCAAGAAAAAGAGTGGGATTTCCCTGGTTCACCTGTCGCCAGGCAACCGAATCACGGCCAACCCCGAAGACGAGAAAGCGACAGGAGGGGACGCTCTGGATATGGCGGGCCCAGCCATAGTATTCTTCGAGGGAGCAACTGTTGGGCTGACCTCCAATTTCCGCAAAGGTTTCTTCCAGGGACAGGTTCATGGCCGCGCCCACGTTGCCTCAGCTTTCCGGATAGACCCAAGGGTCGCGGTAGTCGCGCTTGAGGAGCTTGTTGGCCTCCGGATCACCGACGACCTGCTCCTTTGTTCCGTCCCAATGGATGCTTCGTCCCAGTTTCAGGGACATCATGCCCAGCATCGGGAGGACGGAGGAACGGTGCGAGGATTCAATGCCGCAAACCGTCTCTTTCTTCCCCTCGATACCGTCGATGAAGTCTCTCCAGAGGAGTTGGAGGTTGTGACCGTCGGGTTCCTGCAGCCGGGAGTCCTGGTGGATGATCTTTTCCCTGGAGTTGGTGGGGTAAAATGTCCAGCCGTCGCGCCAACCCATGTGGAAGACACCGTTTTCGCCGTAGAAGTAGCAACCGATCTTGTGTTTCTCCGGTGGGTTTTCCGCGTAGCGGCGATGTTCCCAGGTGGCGGTGAAGGATTCGAACTCGTAGACTGCGACCTGGGTGTCGGGAGCGTCGGTGGTCTGCTCCGTGTCGGTCAGGACCGGTTCACCCCTGACCGGACGGCCCCCGGTGGAATACACGCGTCGGGGATACTTTTCCTCCGTCCACCAGAGAACCTGGTCAAGCCAGTGGACTCCCCAGTCCCCAAGGGTGCCATTGGCGAAATCGAGGAAGTGGCGAAATCCTCCCGGGTGGATGCGGCTGTTGAAGGGACGTAGCGGAGCGGGCCCGCAGTACATGTCCCAGTCCATTCCCTCCGGGGGTTCCGAGTTGGGACGCGGTTTCTCGGCGCCACCGCCACCGGCCACGAACATACGGACCATGCCCACCTTGCCGACCTTCCCGCTCCTGAGGAATTCCATCCCGGACACGTGGTGGGGACCGATGCGGCGATGCAAACCGACTTGGATGGTTTTGCCGGAATCCCTGGTGGCGGTTACCATGGCACGGCTCTCCTGGATGGTATGGCCGGTGGGTTTCTCGACGAAAACGTGGGCGCCGGCCCGGGCGGCCGCGATGGTCTGGAGCGCATGCCAGTGATCCGGGGTGGAGATGATGACGATCTCCGGCTTTTCCTTCTCCAGGAGTTCGCGGTAATCCTTGTAGAGTTTCGGTTTGTCACCGGAGAGGTCGTGGACTTCCTCAGCGGCCACCTCGAGGGCGTCATCCGAGACGTCATTGAGAGCGACGACCCGGATCGTTTCCGAGGCCATTGCTTCCCGGAGGATGTTCATGCCCCACCAGCCCGAACCGATGAGGGCGGTGCGGTACTTCTTTCCGGATTTCCCGGCGGCGGCCAGGAGAGGAACCTGATTGAGCAGGCTGGTGGCGGCTGCGGCGGTAACGAATACTCTGCGTTTCATGAGTGAAGGAGGATCGAGGGCGTCGGAACGCCCCATTCAATACAATTCACCACTCCACGCAAACCAGAGTTCCACTTGCGTTGCGGGCGTAGAGTTTTCCGTGGGCCAGGACCGGCACGGTCCAGCACTTTCCATCCAGGATCTTCCCGCTGGACGAGGGATTGAATCCAGTGGCCGAGGCAGGAGCGACCCAGAGCGTGCCGCCGTGATCGAGAACCAGCAGTTGATCACGAGTGGCGAGGAGGGATCCGAAGCCGCACTTGTCGAAGCTCCATTTCACCTCCCCGGTCTTCCAGTCCAGGCATTTAAGGGAGGCGTCCCCATTGGAGTCCCCGTCGATTCCGTAGAGGTGCCCGTCAATCAATACCGATCCGCTGAACTGATTGCGCAGTTCCTTGTTTTTCCAGATGGTCTTCACCTGGTTGTCGCCGGTTTCGAGCAGGGTGCAGCCCTTGTTATAGCCCGAGGAAATGAACACCCGGGTTCCGTTCACGAGGGGATCGGTGGCATTGACGCCATAGCGGGTGATCCAGCGGTGGGACCAGAGCCGTTTGCCGGTAGCGGGATCGACCGCCAGATAGTACTTTCCGCTCGCCAGCAGGATCGCGGCTGTTCCGTTCAACTTGACCGGGAGGGGGGTGGAATAGCCCGGGTCACCCTTCTCCGAGTGCCAGAGGATTCCACCATCATCCTTTTTCAGGGCCATCCCCGCTGTGCCGACATTGAGAAAAACCGCATCGCCCACCACGGTGGCGGATCCGTTGAATCCCCAGGTCGGGACCCGGACCCCGGCCTCTTCGCGAAGCTGTTTTTTCCAGGCCACTGCTCCGTCGGTGCTCCTGAGGCAGAAGAGGTCGCCCCACTTGGAAAGAAGGTAGACTCTCTCACCCGCCACCGTCGGGGTGGCCCCGGGGCCGCCCTCGTAGAACTTGTCGCCGAGATCCGAGTTGAAGGAGTGCTTCCAGAGGATCGAGCCGTCCTTCGTGCTGAGGCAGTAGACGGTATCGGTGCCCTTGCGGTGCCCCGTGGTGAAGAGGCGGTCGCCCACCACGGAAACCGAGGCGAATCCTGTTCCCACTTCCGCCTTCCAGACGATCTTTCCGCCAATGTTGTTCAGAGCACCGGCGGGAAGTGGGGCGGGGCTTCCTCGCGGTCCACGATGACGGTTTCCACGTCCCTGAAGCCGGCGTTCTCCAGCAGACCAGCGATCTCCACTTCGGCAAAACCCAAGTGGGTATCGGCATACAACTCGCGGGCCTTGTCGAAGGAGTGCTGAAGGAGATCAAGGATCACCAGCCGGCCCTGCGGCTTGAGGATGCGGTGTGCCTCCTGCAGCGCACGGGCGGGGTTGGTAGCGTGGTGGAGTGACTGGCTGAGGAAGGCGAGGTCGATGGCCTTGTCATCGATGGGAGGGGCTTCAATGTCGCCCAGCCGGTATTCGAGGTTGGGCAGACCGTTCTCGCTGGCGAGCTTTTTGCCGAAGGCCACCATTTTCTTTGAATGGTCGATGGCAATGACCTGCCGGGCACGCTGGGCGAGGAGCTGGGAGAGAGTACCTTCGCCCGCCCCGAGATCCGCAACGACCTTGAAGTTGAGGATCTTGAGCAGGCCCTCGGCGAGTGCCTTCCACGAACGGCCCGGGACGTAATGACGGCCGAACTTCCCGGCCAGCTTGTCGAAGTAGGCCCGGGTGCGGTCCTTGCGCTTGTGCAGGAGGTGGGCGAGGGCCGCTTCGTCCTTCGGGCGGGCGGGGATTTCGTCGGCGGCCTGTCGGGCGATCGTCAGGAGTTCAGTGGGAGCACAACAGGAATAGATGTTGTTCTTGCCGGACCGGAGGTTGTCGGCGAGTCCCCCTTTCTTGAGCTGGGCGAGCTGGGTCGAGATCCGGGACTGGCCCATCCCGAGGATTTCCTGCAGTTCCGCCACGCTGAGGGATTCCTCGGCCAATAGAAGGAGGAGCCGGAGCCGCGTCGGATCGGCGATCAGTTTCAGGGAATTGAGGATTGACGGCATAGGCGAGGCGGCGTAAGTCGCATCAACAAATCACGATTTGTTGATATAAAACAGCATAAAGCGATGGCGAACACATTCATTTTTTCCTCGGAATCGGTCGGTGAAGGACACCCGGACAAGGTATCGGACACGATCTCGGACGCAATTCTCGATGCCTGCCTGAGGGTGGACAAGACGAGTCGGGTGGCCTGCGAGACCTTTGTGAAAAGCAACATGGTGGTGCTTGGTGGCGAGATTACGATTCCGAAGGCTGCGGGCAAGCCGCTCGGGGAAGTCATCAACGTTGAGAAGATCGTGCGCGACGCGATCCGCGGAATCGGCTACGTGAACGACGATGATGTGTTCCACTCGGACAAGGTCTTCATCCAGAACCTGCTGACCTCGCAGTCGGTGGACATTGCACAGGGCGTCGATGCCAAGAAGGCAGTGGGCAAGAAGACGGCGGAGCAGGGTGCCGGTGACCAGGGGATCATGTTCGGCTATGCGAGTGACGAGACGCCCGAGTTGATGCCGGCGCCGATCATGTATGCCCATCGTCTGGGTGCGGCCCTGACGAAGATCCGGAAGGCGGGCAAGCAGGCCAGGTGGCTGCGTCCCGACGCGAAGAGCCAGGTGTCGGTCGAATATGTTGACGACAAGCCGAAACGCATTGTGAACGTCGTGATTTCCACCCAGCACGCGGAGAGCGTGAAGCACAGAGAGATCGAGAAGTTCATCATCGAGAAGGTGATCAGGAAGGTGCTGCCCAAGCGGATGCTGACGAAGGACACCGAGTATCTCATCAACCCGACCGGCAAGTTCGTGATTGGCGGTCCGCAGGGCGACAGTGGCCTGACGGGGCGCAAGATCATCGTGGATACCTACGGTGGGGTCGGCCGTCACGGCGGGGGGGCGTTTTCCGGCAAGGATCCGTCGAAGGTGGATCGCTCGGCCGCCTATATGGGCCGCTGGGTGGCCAAGAACGTCGTGGCAGCGGGGCTGGCGGGCAAGTGCGAGCTACAGTTCGCCTACGCGATCGGCCACCCGCGCCCGGTGAGCGTCCACATCGATACATTTGGCACCGGCACCGTTCCGGACGACGCGATCCTGAAGGCGGTTCTGGAGGTCTTCAGCTTCAAGCCGGCCGACATCGTGAAGGACCTGAATCTCCTCCGACCGATTTACAGCAGGGCGACGAATTACGGCCACTTCGGCAAGGATGATCCGGCCCTGACGTGGGAGAGGACGAACAGGGTGGCAGCCCTCAAGCGGGCACTGAAGGGATGATCTGGAGCGGTGAACAACCCCACGACTGACGAATCATGAGTGCAAAGGAAGAGTATAAGGTAGCCGACCTCGGTCTGGCCGATTTCGGCCGCAAGGAGATCGATATCGCCGAGCACGAGATGCCGGGCCTGATGGCGAGCCGGGATAAGTACGGGCCAGGGAAACCGCTGGACGGCGTTCGGGTGATGGGGTCTCTCCACATGACCATTCAGACCGCGGTGCTGATCGAGACGTTGAAGGAAGTGGGCGCGGATGTGCGCTGGTGTTCCTGCAATATTTTCTCAACACAGGACCATGCGGCGGCGGCGATCGCGGCCGCCGGCACTCCCGTCTTTGCCTGGAAGGGTGAGACCCTGGAGGAATACTGGTGGTGCACCTGGCAGGCCCTGCAGTTCCCGGAGGGCAGGGGTCCACAGCTCATCGTCGACGACGGTGGTGATGCAACCCTCCTGATTCACAAGGGTTATGAACTTGAGGAGGGCAGCGACTGGGTGAACACGCCCAGCGGCAACCACGAGGAGCAGGTCATCAAGGATCTCCTCAAGAAAATCCACGCGGAACGCCCGGGCGTGTTTCACGAGTGGGTGCCGGAGCTCAAGGGGGTTTCCGAGGAGACCACCACCGGGGTGCACCGTCTCTACCAGATGCAGCGGGACGGCAAGCTACTCTTCCCGGCCATCAATGTGAACGACTCGGTGACGAAGTCGAAGTTCGACAACCTCTACGGCTGCCGCGAGTCGCTCATCGACGGCATCAAGCGTGCCACCGACGTCATGATCTCCGGTAAGGTCGGCGTGGTGTGCGGTTACGGCGACGTCGGCAAGGGTTGCGCACAGGCGCTCCGGGCGCAGGGGGCGCAGGTCGTGGTAACCGAGATCGACCCGATCTGTGCGCTGCAGGCCGCGATGGAGGGATTCCGGGTCCTGACCGTGGAGGACACCCTTGGCTGGGGGGACATCTATGTCACCACCACTGGCAACTTCGACATCATCCGTGCCGAGCACATGGAGAAGATGAAGGACCAGGCCATCGTCTGTAACATCGGTCACTTTGACAACGAGATCCAGATCGACAAGCTCGAGCAGATCGAGGGGATTCAGAAGCTCAACATCAAGCCGCAGGTGGACCGTTACACCTTCCCGGCCGGCAACAGCATCTACATGCTGGCTGAGGGCCGCCTCGTGAACCTCGGATGCGCCACCGGGCACCCGAGCTTCGTGATGAGCAACAGCTTCACGAACCAGACCCTGGCGCAGATCGCGCTCTGGGAGACAAAGGACACCCGCGGGATCGGGGTGGAGGTGCTTTCCAAGGAGCTCGACGAGGAAGTGGCGCGGCTGCACCTCGATAAGATCGGCTGCAAGATGACGAAGCTCACACCCGAGCAGGCGGCCTATATCGATGTGCCGGTGGAAGGCCCCTACAAGGCGGAACACTATCGTTATTAGGCGAAGATGCGGGAACCCGGGATCCTGGAGTTCCCCGGCAGGGCAATGGAACCTGTCTGACTGCTGAAACTCCACGGATGGCCTCCGACTGCTACATGTGTCCCACCTGCGGGGCAGAAGTGAAGGTGGGAATGGCGTGTCCCGGTTGTGGTCCGGAGACCCGGATGCGCAAACGGAACAAGAGCGTCCGAACCCGGCCCAGGCGGCGGTCATGGGAGCAGGACGACACCCACGATGGCCTTGATTTGCCGGACGAGGAATTTGACTACGAGGACTTCGTCGCACGTGAATTCGGGCACAGGACCTCCAAGGCGATACGGATCAGGTGGTATTGGGTGGTGACCGCGGTGCTCCTGGCGATCACCCTGCTGACCCTGGTGCTGGTGGGGGTGTGGTAGGATAGTGCGCCGGAGGGGATTGGACGCCGGGGCCGTCCGTTGAAGCCGGGGAAGCGGCCTCTCGGGGCGGGCGGGTCGTTCCGGGGCGAGTGGGCTAGGGTAGCTCCATGATCGCGAGATCCTTGAACTGCACCTTCATGTCCTGGCCCCCGTGCAGCTGGAGGGCGATGTGACCCTCCTTGAGGCATTTCCCGTCACCCAGAAGTTCGGTCACCTTCACTCCATTGAGGGAGACCGTGATGTCGTCTCCGACCGCGGTGACGAGGAGATCGGTCCACTCGCCAGGCTTCACCGTCCGGGCGATGAGCTTGGGGTCGGGCTTGCTGACCCAGGCGCGCATGGACGTCTCGTAAAGTCCGCCCACTTCCCTGGAGTTGTCGACCTCGGCCTGGAAGCCCCTTACGCTGACATGGGTCTTGGTTTTTTCCACGCGGAAGTAGAATCCGCTGTCCCCACTGGTGACCTTGAATCTGGCGCGCACCTTGAAGTTCCTGAAGCGCTTGTCGGTCATGAGGAGACCGTGTCGTGGTTCGCTGCGGGGCGAAGTGCCCAGGATGGTCCCGTCGACCACTTCCCATTTGCCGCCAGGAACGGGATGCCAGCCGTTCAGATCCTTGCCGTTGAAGAGTGGTTTCCACTCCGGTCCTGCAGAAACGGTGAACGAAGGGAACAGGAGGACGCCGAGCATGAGAAGCGCTTTCATGGGCAGGAGGGTGACAGCGGATGGTTCGATGGGAAGCTTCAAGGCGCCGCGTTCAATTGTTGTGGCCAGGTCGATAACGTCAGCCCGGGAACGAGACAGGCGAAGCTCAGGCAGCTACGACCTGCTATCCGCGACTGGCACACGGCGCCAACTGGCCGGGAACCATTCAATCTTTGGAGGCCGTTGCCCCGAAGTGTCTGCGCAGCAGGCGAAGCGACTTGGGGATCGCGGTGAGGGGGTCCTCCTTGCCTTCGAATTCAAGGGAGACGTAACCCTTGAAACCGGCGTTTTTCATGATGCCGGCAATGCGGCCGTAATCGAGGTCAAGGGTGTACCAACGACCTCCTCCGAAGTAGGTCTTGCACTGCATGAGCACGGTCCGGGGTGCCAGTTGGGCCAGTCTTGCGTATGGATCCTCCAGGAAGTTGCCGGTGTCGAGAGTCACCTGGAGCCACTCCGAATCGACCGCGTTGACCACCCGCTTGATGCCCTCCGGGGTGACTCCGAGGCCCCAATGATTTTCCAGCCCCATGATGACGCCGCGCTTTTCGGCCTCGGGAACGAGTTTCTCATAGGCGTCGATCACCCACTTGTAGGCATCTTCCTCGGTGTATCCCTTGAGGGGTTCCTCGATTCCCCGCTTGGCCATGAGATCGTCGAAGTTCTTTGAGGTGCCCCACGTGCCGGAGTTTACCCGCATGGTGGGAATGCCAAGTTGATAGGCCTGCTCGAGACAGTTGATCGTGTGGTCGATGTTTTTCTGCCGCCTCTCCTTCTCGGGCGAGAGGAATCCCTGGTGGGTGGAGTAGCCCATGAGGTCGAGGCCGAGGACGAAGGCGTGACGCTTGATCTTCTGCAGGGTGGAATTGTCCGTGGATTCCAGTTGTCTCTGCAGGATTTCGAGTCCGTCAAAGCCCATGCGGGCTGCGTGCTCGAGATTGGAGTGCAGGGAGCGCAACTCCTTGCGGCGGAATCCCCAGAAGGAATAGGAGGAGACACCGATGCGGTTGGGTCCACGGTGGGGGCGCATGAGTTCGGGCTTCTTGTCTGCCTGTAGTTGTTGCGGTTCCACGGCAGAGACGGTGCCGAGGGCGGCGACGGTGCTGCCGGAGGTAGCAAGGAAGTTGCGGCGGTTCATGGGAATGAGTTCAAGGGATCAGGGAGAAGATCTCCCATGCACTGGTTGGCACGGATCTTGAGATCTCCGGTTTCGGGGAGAGCATGACTCTCTTGGCTCGAATTTCCAGTGTTTGTGTTGGGAGAAATGTCCGTATAGTGGCGGAGTGATGGAGCATGACAAGGAGCCCAGGGTCTATCTCCTGCCCAACCTGATGACGGCAGGGAACCTGTGCTGCGGATTTTTTGCGGTTCTTACGATCTTCAAGGGCATGCAGATGCCCGAGTTCGGGGATGCCAAGCATTACTACGAAACCTCCCTCCTTCTCATCTTCGGAGCCTGCCTTTTTGATTTGCTGGATGGTCGCCTCGCGCGGCTGGGCGGGCAGGAGTCGGACTTCGGGCGGGAGTTTGATTCGCTGGCGGACCTTGTTTCCTTTGGGATGGCACCTGCCCTGTTGTGCTCCAAGGCGGTTCTTCTGAATCTGGAATTGCCGGAAGGATTCCAGCGGGCGGAGCCGGGAGTAGGCTGGGCCATCGCCTTTATTTATCTTCTCTGCGGGGCCATCCGTCTCGCGCGTTTCAACTGTCTGGCGATGATGGGATCGGAAGAGGATCTCAAGACCTTTCGCGGGATTCCAATCCCGATGGCTGCCGGATTCATCGCCTCCCTTACCTTTCTGATCATCTATCTCCACGACAACGACCGCGAACTTGGGGCGTGGAACTGGGTGCTGGCGGGTGCGATGCTCGGTCTGTCCTTCCTGATGATCAGCAGCATTCGCTATCCCAGTTTCAAGAAGATCGGCTGGAGTACGCGGTCGAGTGTCCCTCTGCTTGCTCTGGGTATAATTTTCGTAGGGGCCACCATCGTTTTTTTCCAGGTGCTGCCGGCCGTGTGGTTTTCTGCTTACCTCATCTACGGATTAATCCGTCCCATGCTCTCTGTTCAACGGCGCAAGGCAGTGGAGGAAATGCTTGATTCAGAGGGGGAAGAAATCCCGGTGGACGAGGGAGAAGGTTGAGCAAATTACTTAGAATACCTTTACTATTTGACTTTTTTAAAATTAAAGAATAGTTTTCGGGTCTGCTGTTCTCATGTACCCCGTCAAACGCATTCACCTGACCCTGGTGACGGCCCTGATGTTTCTCTGCTCGGGCACCGTCCTTTTTGGAGGCATCCACACCCTGCGCAAGGGGGAGACCCTCTATGGCCTGGCGAGGCAGTATAAGACCTCGGTGGCACAACTGAAATCCCACAACGGGATCCGCGATCACCGGAGTCTGCAGATCGGGCAGCGCATCAAGATTCCGGGAAGTAGCTCCCGGAGCACAAGCAGCACGAAGACGACGAGTTCTTATCCCAGTTCCAGCGTGGGACGGGGCAAGACGGTGGTGATCGATGCCGGCCACGGAGGAAAGGACTGGGGGGCCTATCGCGGTGGAGTAAAGGAGTCCTACCTGAACATGAAGGTAGCCGGCAAGCTGGAATACTACCTGAAGCGGCACGGCTACCGGGTGGTGATGACGCGTCGGAGCGACTCCTTCCTTTCGCTTTCCCGTCGGGCGTCCATTGCGAATCGCTACCGCAATGCAATCTTTGTGAGCATTCACTTCAACGCCACCCGCAATACATGGGTGCGTGGAGCGGAGACTTTTTATGCAGGGGCGGCTGGCCGTCAGCTGGCCTCCTCCATTCACCGGGAACTGGCCAGCAAGTGCCAGATGAAGAACCGGGGGGTCCGCTTCGCCCGTTTCTCCGTGCTGGTGCAGACGAAGTGTCCGGCCGTTCTGGTGGAGTGTGGCTTCATCAGTAATCCGAGCGAGCGTGCGCGGTGCGTGACGAGTTCCTTCCAGACCACCGCGGCCCAGGCCATCGCGGAAGGAATCCGGAAGTATCGCTGGCGGTAGATCCTCCCGTCCGGGGGCTCCTGCTTTGTCCGAGAGCTAACGGAGTTCCACGCGGACCCGCGCGAATTGCCGGGCGAGGTTGCCCGGAGGCAGAGGCGAAGTGAAGTTCAGGGTCTCGGTGTTGTCACCGTTGTTGACGCGGGACTTTAAGTCGGAGCCGGAGGCATCGGTCCAGTTGATAAGGTCGAGCGAGAATTGCGTGGTGACCAGCACGTCATGGGCGAGGAGATCCAGCGAAACGTTCAGGACAAACTCGCCTCCCTCGAAACCGGCAGTTGGGGCTGCAGCCAGGGCATAGGAAAGCAGGTCATCGGCAGTCCCGCTGAAGGGTAGCGAGTTCCCGGATCCCGGGCTGCCTCCGGGGGCCGTGCTCGAGCGCCAATTGAACGGATCGGCGGGACTCGCTCCGATAAAGACGAGACTGTAGCCGGAACCATCCGCACTGTCGGGCCAGGGTGAGCTATCGCCATAGCTGAAATCGGCGATGGGCGAATCGTCCGCGGCTTCCAGACGGACGTGTTCGCCGCTGTTACGGAAGTTTCCGGAGTACTCCCCCGCGATGGTGGCGAGAGCGGCCCCGTAGCGGAGTTCAAAGGCGGCTCGGTTGGCGACCACGATCAGCTTTGCGTTTGGCCCGAGAACGGTGCTGGTGGGAAAGTCGAAGGTGATGCCGTCGGAGAAACTGACGCCGGTGAAATCGATGTGGGAGGCACCAATATTTGTGATCTCAACGAACTCGAAAGCGTCGGGATCGGTGAAGCCGGCATCGAGTTCCGCCACACTCGGGTTTGAGGGGTGGTAGTGCAGCTCGCTGATGATGGTGTTGCTCGCATTGGCGAGGTCCACGGTGCTCGTATTGGTGACCGTGATGGAGTCGTTTCCAACCAACGTGCCCCGATTGTTGTAGCCCGAGATGGTGAGCGGGTTTGCCCCGACGGCGAGGGGAACCGTGATGCGCCAGCTGTTGCCGTCGGTCCAGGTCACCGGGGTGGGAGCGCCATTCACCTCGATCGAGAAAACGTCGATCCAACCGTCGCCCGCAATGTCCACGACACTGTCCGGTTCGGAGAAATCGGCGCCGCCGTTGGTAGTGATTCGGAGTCGGATCCGGTCCGGCAATTGAGAGAGGATAAAGTTTGCGCGATTGGTCACGTAACCTGGCAGACTGTTCTGCGAGTTGCCGGTAGCGGTCGTAAGGTGGCTCGCCCAGGGTGTCAGGTAAGTCGAGTTGAATGTGGATTCGATGAGATCGAGCAGGTGGCCGTTGAAGATGCGGCGGTACTCGGGAATGCTGAAGACCTTGCCGACATTGTCGCCCGGAGGAATGGAGGCGCTCGAACTTAGCTGGAAACTCCGATCGAGATCCCACTGGTAGACCATGATCTTCTCATCGGTGGGGCGGGAGTAGAAGCGGAAGTTATGTTCCCACACGCGGCCGTAAATGTCGTCGGTTCCGTTGAGGGACATCATGGCAAAGCTTCGCATCCACTGGTCCACGTCGATGAGTGGATCGAGCGCGGCTTTTAGGGCGGCGCCGCTGAGATTTCCGATCGCCTGGTTAAGAGCAATTATTTTCGAGTAGTCGTCGCGGCCGCGGGCGTTGCGGATCTGGAACCCCCAGCGGTAGGGTTCCTGGTTGTCGCCCCGGTCCCGGAGTTCGTAGCGACCGTTGGTGTGATTGTAGGGATTGCCCCGCTTCAATCCCTCGGGTCCGCCATCCGTCCCGTTGGGATTGTAGAGCAATTCCAGGTTGAAGAGAGTGCCGGAGGTGGGCGCATTGGGGAAGAGACTGTCGAAATAGGATTCGGTGTGCCGCGCCATGGAAAGAAGGCCAACCGAACGGTCACTGGTGGTGGGATTCAAGATTTGCGCGACGTCATCGTAGAACGAGGTATAGGCGCCCCCGGCACGATTGAGGAGGTGCTTGGCGAACATCTCCTTGAGGGGAGGGCTGCGCTCGATGGAAATCGAATCGTGCACGCCGCGAAAACGATTGTCGGGCTGGAACTGCAGATTGAAGCCGTAGTGGGATCCGTTGAATCGTCCAAAAGCGCTACCCTTGAGACGCAGGCCGACATCGTAGTAGACGATGCTCTCGTCCTCGATCACGGTGACCGGAAAGCGGGCATTGCTCAGTCGGTTCGTGTTGGTCATGAGGAACTGACGATCGTTTTCTGCCATTACGATTCGGATGTTGTGTCGGACGCCGGAAGTATTGGCGCGGCCATCCTGGACCTTGTAGAAGGCACCTCCTTTGCCAGCATCTGGGGGGTAGAAAGACTCGGCGCCGGAGCCATCTTCGGCCCGCACGTAGAAGCGCACGATCCGGCCAGCCGATTGGGGCCGCAGGGAGGCGCGGTAGATGCCGTTGCCACCGGTGGTCATCGCCTGCGATTGAAGTCTGCGGTCATCGATCGAGTAAAAGAGGGTCAGGCTGGTGACGCCATCGGGGTCATCCGCTTTCGCAAAGACGGTGACGCCCTCGTCGGCTTCGGGAACGACGGGTTCGTGCTGGAAGCCCGAGATGGCGGGACCGGCATTGGCGATCAGAGCGGTGTTCGGGGCACCGGGAGTGCCCCAGACCTCCGCCACTTCGAGGAGCTGAGTGCGCTGCAGGTAGCTGAAGTAGAGCCGGGTGTTGACCTGGTTTGAACCGCTCAGCCATTTGGCCCGAAAGGTGATAAGGTAGGGTCGCCTCACGTCAATCTGCTGGCCATTCGCGTAGGTAGTCTCGATCTTGTTGTGCTTGTCCTCGGTCGGGCCGGTGGCCACGACGTGCAGGCATTTGTTGCCCGGGTCATCGGGATCATTGACCACCACAGTTCGCCCGTGGCTGCCGTGGGTGCCGATGCAACGCCACTTGTCCGGGTTGGCTCCCACGGCGTCCCGCTCGAAGCTGCCATTCTGGATGAATTCGATGTTCGCCCCACCTGGATTTTCAATTACGCTCACGTCGTCGAGTAAGAGCTCCCCGCTGTCGAGGAGACCGAGCAGGAATTCGTGATAGACATTGTTCCCCTGGCCGTCGCTTTCGGGCACGCCCTCATAGGTATAGGTCTGCCAGCTGGTGCGGAGGGATTCATCGCTGGGCGCCCACGACTGAGCATTCGTGTTGTCGGCATTCGGATCGCGCAACTCGAGGCTGGAGCCCCCTCCGTCGGCTGCGCCGTGCCAGTGGCCGGAGTCGTGGTAAATCACTTCATCCCCGGGATTTCCAACGGGGTCCTCGAGAACGATCAAGTCGGCCCCATTGCCGAGGCGGTTGGAGAAATCGCCGACGATCACGATTCCCGGATGCTTAGTCGCCAGCGAGACCGCGTCTTTCGCGACCACGAGGTAGCCACCGGGCGGAATGGACGTGTTGATCGGAAAGTCGTAACCGATTCCGCCGTCCAGTTTCCAACCGGTGAGATCGACGGGAGCCGACCCACGGTTGTAAAGTTCGATCCATTCCTCGTCGCGCTCGGCATAAGGCAGAGGTGGATTGGCGGAATGGGCGAGGGATCGAAGGGTGACCCGCGCGCCGAGGACCACATCAGTGCTCCCGGTCGTGGATTGATGCACCTCGATCGAGATGCGGTTTGTTCCCACGATCAGATTGGGATTGGCCTCCGAAAAACTTTCCAGCCTGGCATCCGCGACGCCGGGGGAGGCGGTCGTGCCCGGGGTGACCGGGCCGTCGCCTATGTTGAAACGATGGAGCTCGACGCCATTGAGATAGAATATCGCGCCGTCGTCGACGTAATGTTCCACCACCATTTCGTCGAGGGGGTTTCCCGTGTAGACAAAGTCCGTTTCGAAGTAGTAGGTCACGGTGGGCGGGGCGAGATCGAGATCGGTGAGAATGGGTTCACCCAGAGTGGAAGTTTCCTGGGCGAGGATTCCCGGACCGCTTGGCCACGCGGGATGGGCGACGTCTTCCCAGCCGGCCGGGAGTCCGACTGATCCCGCGTTTTCTTCGAAGCGCCAACTCGCATCGAAGTCGATCACGACCGTTTCGTCGAACGACGGCGGCTTGCCGCCGGTCGCCCGCTGCGGGTAGGCGTGATAGAAGATCTCGTTGATGACGATGTCGTCGGTGAAGGCGAAGCTGTTTGCATCACCGAATGTCGGCACGTCCGGGCGCAACCAGCGCCCCGTGCCCTCCGGGTTTCGAGCCAGGGGGCGGTTGTCCACCCGCACGGCATCGATGAGCCTCGTCTTGCCCCCCGAGTGAAGAAAGAGGCGGTTGTTGTCGATTGGTATGAAGCCGAGGGTGGCGGCGTCGATGGTGAGATAGGTTCCAGCGGCAAGGTTGCCGGGCGGCAGGATATAGGCATCGTTAGCAGGATCGGAGGAGGCGACGACCATTCCCCCGAGGAAAATCGGGATGGTACCGTAGTTATAGAGTTCGATTTGAAAATTGGGATCGGTGGTCGCGGAGGATTCGTTGAAAGCGAGGGCAGGAACGTTCGCAAAGGTATTCTCACTACCGGGCGTGCCGTTCTGCTCCCGGCTCGCCGCCCAGTTGATTGGATGGGCGCTGCCTGTGGTGGGATCGAGTTTGGCGAGGGTCGCGCCGGAACCGTCCGCTCCCGCCGGCCAGGGGTAGAGGTCGCTGAAGTCGATTTCGTCCATGATGCGCCGCCCCTCGAGCGAGTCGGAGACCTCGCCCGGGCTCCTTCCGCCTGGCGAGGTACGGAAGGCCACTTGCTGAGTGAAGATCCGCAGGGGTTCCCCGGAGTTTGAGAGAAACCCGGAATACGGGCCGCAAGCGCCCGCGTAACCGGTGGCCGCCTGCAGGGCGGCGGGATCCTTGGCCACCACGAGATAGTCTCCGCCACCCAGGACCGTTCCCTCGGGAAAGTTATAGCCGATCCCACCGATGCGCCAATTGGAGAGATCAATATCGATCGCCATCTGGTTGTAGAGCTCGACGAATTCGAGCGAAGAATCGTCGGCCGAAGGCTGGTAATGGATCTCGTTGAAGACGACTACGCTGTCTCGCAGGTTTCCCGGGACGCTGGGGGTGAAGACCGGAATGGGCGGCGGTGGGGGCGGGATGTTTCCGGGATTGTTGCCCGGGTTGTTGGGATCGGTTCCGGCCGTGAATTCCTCCGAATCGTTCCAGCCGTCGTCGTCGCTGTCGTTATCGAGGGGATCGGTTCCGGCAGTCGCCTCCTGTCCGTCAGTCAATCCGTCGTTGTCGCTGTCGCTGTCGGAGGGATCAGTCTGATCCGACCATTCCTCCAAGTCGGAGCGCCCGTCGCTGTCAAAGTCGAGGGTGCCATCGCGGGAGAGATTGCCGAAGTAGAAGGTCTCCCAGGCGTCCCCGAGCGCGTCCCCGTCGTTGGAAGCCGGATCGAAGAGACCGGTAACGGTCGTCATGCCGCTACCGTCGTCGGCGAGCACGAGGGTGAATTGTCCTGCGCCCAGATCGACGAGATGGCCAGGGACCGAGGCATCGAGTCCTCCGACCGGTCCCCAGGTAAGGGCATTGACGAGGGCGGTGGTGTCTCCCTCAAATCCGTCGAAGATCTTAGCGGTGTCGGCGGGCGAGTAGTTGAGCGCGCTGAGGCGCAGGTTCCGGATGGCATTGACCTGA
>JAAZXD010000140.1 GCA_014240355.1 Roseibacillus sp.
CCGAGTGCCACCGAACGGGGCATCGTCATCAAACTCCTCGCTGACAACCGGGCCCACTACCGGGCTCATCCCGGTGCCGCCAGGGAACTCTGCAAGGAAGAGAACGCGGAACTGGCCGCCTGGACTGCCACCGTTCGTATCGTCACCAACCTCGACGAATTCATTATCTGCTCCTAGCAGGAGCAACTGTCATGATTTCTCCTCACGATTACTACCTCCGCACCCGCCGGGACTTCCTGACCACTTCCGCAAGCGGCCTGGGGGGACTGGCCCTCGCTCATCTGCTCGCGGGAGAGGGTGCTTCCGCAGCCCGTGGACTCACTCACTTCGCTCCCCGGGCAAAACGCTGCATCTTCATCTTCATGGCTGGCGCGCCCTCGCAGCTCGATCTCTTCGACTACAAGCCGAAACTCAACGAGCTCAACGGCAAGAAGATGGATCCCGCTATCCTGAAGAAAATGCGCTTCGCCTTTCTCAAGAAGGAGAGTGCCACCCTCATGGGCACCAGTCGCAGGTTCAAGCAGCATGGACAATCCGGCATGTGGTTTTCCGATCTTCTCCCCCACCTCGCTACCCGTGCGGACGACTTCTGCATGATCAAGAGCCTGCACACCACGCAGTTCAATCATCATCCCGGACAACTCATGATGCAATGTGGGGAACCGCACTTCGGTCTTCCCTCCATGGGATCGTGGGTAACTTATGGCCTCGGCAGCGAGAATGACAACCTGCCCGGCTACGTTGTCCTGCTTGCTGGCCGCGGATCGAGCGGAGGAGCAACCCTCTATCAGAGTGGTTATCTCCCCTCCAGCTTCGCCGGGGTCCGCTTCCGCAATGGTGAGGAACCGGTCCTCAACCTCCGGAGCCCGAAGGGAATTTCACCTGAAATGCAGCGGCGTGGCCTTGATGCCCTGAGGGAATTGAACGGAATCGCTCATGAGGAAATACGCGATCCGGAGATTGAAAGCCGCATCGCGGCCTATGAGCTGGCTTTCCGCATGCAAACCGCGGCCCCGGAACTTGCCGATCTTTCCGGGGAATCGAAGAAAACCCTGGAGGCCTACGGGGTGAACCGCAGTGATCCATCCGGCGGCGGACGTGGCAAGGGCGGTTCCCGCACCTGGTCCACATTTGCCCGCAACTGTCTTCTCGCCCGTCGCCTGGCTGAACGGGGTGTTCGCTTCGTCAACCTGATCCACGCCTCGTGGGATCAGCACTCGAACCTGGACAAGGAACTTGAGTTCAATGCGGGCATGAGCGACCAGCCGGTGGCCGCCCTTATCTCTGATCTCAAGGAACGAGGGCTCCTCGATGAGACGCTCGTGGTATGGGGCGGAGAATTCGGGCGCACCCCACTGGGCGAGAACCGGCCGGGACGAAAACCAAACACTGGTCGTGATCACCATCCCAACGCCTTCACCATGTTCATGGCCGGCGGCGGGGTAAAGGGAGGGCTCAACTACGGCGAAACCGACGACATCGGCTGGGAACCCGCCCGTGATCCGGTTCACGTCAACGACTTTCACGCCACCCTGCTCCATCTTTTCGGACTCGATCATCTCAAACTGACCTACCGGCACGGCGGGGCCGACAAGCGACTCACCAGCCTCACCCGGGAATCAAAGGTCATTCATGACTGGTTCACGTAACCCCTTTCATTCTTCCTCTGAGGAAACCGGCATCATCCCTCCGTCATCCCGATTATGATCGCCTCATCCAATTGCGCTGTCGAAACGACAAAAAGACAACTAATTCCACTTTTCCCAGTAATTCGAGATGATTTTGCGTTGAACTGCCCGCTCAGTAGCCCACCCTCAAACCGGTACAATTATGCCTGCTGTCAATAGAGAACCCATCAAAGTAGCCGTCATTGAGGACACTCCCGCCCTTGGGCAACTGGTGAAGAAGATCGTCGATTCCATGGACGGCATCCAGACCTTCGGGGTCTGGGAAAATGCCGAGGACGGCTTGAAGGCCATTGAAAACGGTGGGCCGGATGTCGTCCTTATGGATATCAGCCTGCCCGGGATGTCCGGCATCGAGGCCACCGTCTGCGTGAAGGAAAAGCACCCGGAAATGGATGTCATCATGCTCACCGTCCACGACGACAACCAAAAAATCTTTGACGCCCTGCAGGCCGGTGCTTCCGGCTACCTCCTCAAGAATGCTTCCCCCGACGATCTCTGTCGGGCCATTTTCGACGTAAGGGCCGGAGGCGCGCCCATGTCAGCCGAGATCGCAAGGCTCGTGGTGGAGGCGTTTCACCGCCCCGTCGGCAACGAAGCCAGTAAGGCCTTCAACCTCTCCAAGAGAGAAACCGAGATTGTGCAACTGGTTGCCAAGGGAATGGCTAACAAGGAGATTGCCGCCGACCTCTCCATCAGCGTGGAAACCGTCCGGGTCCACCTGAAGCACATCTACGAGAAACTGCACGTGCGTTCCCGCACCGAGGCGGCCATGAAATACCGCGACTCGCTCGAACGGGCACCCTGGAGCAAGTAGGAGACAACTTGCCGGCAGATGCCGTCTGGCCCGTTGCAGGGCATCTTCCAATGATTCCTCAGGTCCGCAGTTCCCTGCCCTTGGTCACCGCCTTCGCGGTGATGACAACCACCCTCACGGCATTCCCGCAGGATACAGACGAACCGGGCGAAGAAGGACTGAACTACTTTGAATCCCACGTGCGGCCCATATTGGCCACGCACTGCTACGAATGCCACTCGCAGAAAGCGAAGAAGCTGAAGGCCTCCCTCTACCTCGACAGCAAGGCAGGAATTCTCAGGGGTGGCGACAGCGGAGCAATCATCATCCCTGGCAAAGCGGAGGAAAGCCTTCTCATCAAGGCTGTGCACTACCAGGTCGAGAATCTTGAGATGCCACCCAAGAAGAAACTTTCCGATTCTGTAATCGAACACCTCGCTGCATGGATCAACATGGGCGCACCCATACCCGACGATGGCGCCAGGATTGCAGACCAGGGACCCGGTTTTGATTTCGAGAGATTCCGGCGCGAACACTGGGCTTTCCGCCCCGTGCAGAAACCGGAACTGCCCGTCGTGGAATCCCGGGAAGAAAAACTCAATCCCATTGATACCTTCGTCCTCGCCAGGATGCAGGGCAGCGGTATTCGGCCAGTTCCCCGGGCGAACAAGCGCATCCTGATCCGTCGCGCCCACTTTACCCTCATTGGGCTCCCTCCCACCCCGCAGGAAGTCGAGGCCTTCCTCAAGGACAAGGCCCCTGACGCGTTCTCCAGGGTAATTGATCGCCTCCTGGGATCTCCTCACTATGGGGAACGCTGGGGACGGCACTGGCTTGATGTGGCCCGCTACAGTGATGGCATGGGCGCGTCCCAGGACAGCAAACCCCTCCCCAACGCCTGGCGCTATCGCGACTGGGTTGTCGATGCCTTCAACCGCGATCTCCCCTACGACCAGTTCGTAAAGTACCAGATCGCCGGTGACCTTCATGACAATTACCATGCGCTCGCCACGGGATTCTTCGCAGTAGGCCCGACCTACACTTCGGATGGCGGCGATCCTGAATCGAAAGCGCAGGCCGAAGCCGAAACCCTGTCCGACCGGGTCGATACCTTTTCGCGTGCCTTCCTCGCCCTCACCGCGGCCTGTGCCCGTTGTCACGACCACAAGTTCGATCCCATCACCGCTGCCGACTACTACGCCATCGCAGGGATCTTCCGAAACTCAAAACCGCGAGACATCCCAGTTGCAAGCCAGGCCGAACGCGATGTCTTCAATAACGTGCAATCCGCGATAAAGGCCCAGGATAAGATCATCAGCGAATTCCTCGATCGCACCGCCCGCGGTCTCAAGGTCAATCGCAAGGAGGTCGAGGCGAAGATGTCCGATATCTCCCGTCGGTACCTGCAGGCATTGCGAGGGCAACTCGACAAGATCAGGAAGGCCCTCCCGCCCAAACCTGCCAGCGCGCACGGCCTGGGAGAATCCGGAAGTGGTGACATGCACATCGCGATCCGTGGCGACCTGCGCAAGAAGGGCCCGGTTGCTCCACGCAAATTCCTCGAAATCGTCGCCGGACCGCAACGGCCCCATTTCACCGACGGCTCGGGGCGCAGGCAACTGGCCGAAGCCGTGGCCGACCCCGAGAATCCCCTCACCGCTCGCGTAATGGTCAATCGCATCTGGCTTCAGCACTTCGGACAGGGCCTCGTGCGCTCGCCCAGCAACTTCGGGGTAATCGGCCAGAAGCCTACCCACCCCGAACTGCTCGACTGGTTGGCCGCCACCTTCATTGAGAACGGCTGGTCAATGAAGAAACTGCATCGGCAGATCATGCTTTCCGGGACCTGGCAGCAGAGCTCCGCTTATCACGAGGAATCGTACGCAAAAGATGGTGACAACCGCTTCCTCTGGCGCATGAATCCGCGCCGCCTCGATGTTGAGGCCTGGCGCGACAGCCTGCTTGCCGTAAGTGGGGATCTCGACCGTCGTCTCGGCGGAGCGCCCGACGAACACGTTCTTGAAAGCACCCGCCGTACGATTTACGGCAAACTCAGCCGTAACTTCGACCGCTCAATCTCTGAGGAATTTCTTCGCATCTTTGACTTCCCCGCTCCGCGTTCAACAAGTGCCGCACGAACCGAGAGCACCGTGCCCCAGCAGTATCTCTTCACTCTCAACAGCCCTTTCATCCTTGCACGGGCCGGGAGCCTCTCGCGTCGCCTGCAGGAAGGGGATCCAGACGACCCTGCCCGCATTGACCTCGCCTACTCGCTCCTCTTCCAACGTCCGCCAAGCAGCGCGGAAAAGGAGACCGGCCTCACCTATCTCGCACAGGAGGGCGACAAGAACAACCACTGGAAACACTACGCCCAGGTTCTCCTAGGGACCCACGAATTCATGCAGATGGAGTAGTCACGTCGCAAACAACTCCGCTTCGATGTTCCGGAAAGCCTTGAACTCAAGAGCATTCCCACTCGGATCCAGAAAGAACATGGTGGCTTGCTCACCTGGTTCTCCTTCAAAGCGGATACAGGGTTCGATCACGAATCTAATTCCAGCTGCCTGCAGTTTTGCGGCCAGGGCCTTCCAGGTCTCCAGTTCGAGCACGACTCCGAAATGGGGGATCGGCACAGCATGTCCGTCTACCGGATTGGAACCCGTGATCCGGTCATCCCCCGAACCTGCCTTCTCCTGCACGTGACAGACCACCTGGTGACCAAAGAGATTGAAGTCCACCCAGCGCTCTGCACTCCTCCCCTCAGGGCAGCCAAGAATTTCACCGTAAAACTTCCGTGAGGAAGAAAGATCGTCCACCGGGATGGCAAGATGGAAGGGGGTCAGGGAAGTAGGCATGGCAGATGTTCGGGTTTCAGGTTCCAGGTTTCAAGTTCCGCCGAAACACCTTTCATCCTGCCGCCGTCACTTCGGCGGCGGAATCGAGTTGCGCCATCCGGACAGCTTTTCCTTGAGGCGTTCTGTCCTCTCCGGGTGGACCGCCGCCAGGTCCCTCTCCTCGCCCGGGTCCCGGTCCAGGTCGAAAAGGCTCGCCTCTGCCTTCCCGTACCACTCAATCAACTTCCATCTTCCCTCCCGGATCGCCCCTGCTGAAACCCCTCCCAGAAAGTGGGGCCTCGCCAAGGGATAGTGCCAGTAGAGTGTCCGCTCTTCCCGCTCCTCCCCCGGCCTCTCAAAGATGTCGAGCACTGAACGGCCATCGAGAATCTGCGATTCGTCCCGCTTCAAAGCACTCACTTCAAGGAAGGTCGGATAGAAGTCCACATTGGAGGTGGGTGCGTCGCACACCTTGTCCTTGGGAAATTTCCCAGGCCACTTGACGATCAGGGGAACACGAATCCCTCCCTCGAACAACTGGCTCTTTCCTCCCCGGAGGGGTGCATTGCTTGTCACGTTCAGTTCCCCGCCGTTATCGCTGGTGAAAATAACCAGGGTATCTTCGCTGAGTCGTAACTCCTCCAGTTTCCTCACGATCAGGCCCACTCCCTCGTCAATGCTCTCAATCATGGCGGCGAGATGGGGATTGTGGTCGCCCGCCCAGTGGTTGAGCTGGTCACCCTCAAGTCCGGCATCCTGGCAAAGATAGCACCGGGAGCGGGTGCTCCTGCCCGGTGGGTGTTTGCGGCGGTACTTTTCCACAAGATCGGGCCTCCCGTTGAGGATCGAGTGAGGTGCAAAGTGGCTGAGATAAAGAAAGAACGGTTTCTCCCGGTGCCGCTCGATGAATCGGACAGCTTCGTGGTTCATGCGGTCCACAAGATACTCCTTCCCCGGCAGCAGTTTGCCCTTGCTCGCGCTGTTCCAGGAAATGGGCTGCGTGCGAAAGACATACGGAAAAAAGTTCGACCCGTTTCCCACCCCCTTCATCTCGGTCACCAGTTCCTCATCGAAACCATGATCGGTCGCCCGCAGTTCCAGCGGAGCCTTGTGATACTTGTATCCGCTGAGGTGCCACTTCCCGATCATTCCCGTGGCATAACCCGCCGCCTTGAGGTGCTCCGCAATGGTGACGTGCCTCCGGGAGAGCGGATTGGCCGTGGCAGGACGCAGGTAATCGAGTAACCCGTGGCGGGCCGGATACTGGCCGGTGAGCAGACTCGCCCGATAGGGCGAACAAACCGGGGCCGCGGCATAGGCCTGCGTCATCCGGACCCCGTCCCTCGCCAGTTGATCAAGACACGGGGTCTCATTGAAGGTGCTGCCGTAGCAACCCAGTTCCGCCCATCCAAGGTCATCCGCAAGAATGAACACGATGTTCGGTGGGCGCCCCGCAGCAGGAATTCCAAGCAGGAAAGACGCCAGAATACAGAGTATGGAAAACGGCGCTAAGCACATCGGGTGACATTCTCTGCCTTGTCCTCCGACCTGACCAGCGCATAGAGTTTAATCCTGTAAAGAAACTGGATTTTTCCTCCATAACGAGGATGCTGAGCGAGTACCCGATCGGCCTGAGCAAGATGAAATTTCACGAACACGAAGCTGCCTACCGGCAGGCCCTGTCCTCGCTCCACAATGGCCAGTTTTCACGCCGTGAGGTTCTGCGCAAGATGGGAGCCGGATTCGGGACGCTCGGTCTCGCTGGCGTCCTCCAGCAGGCCGGCCTGTCCTCGGCCAGCGCAGCCACGAAACAGGTGCCCGAACCCGGCCCCCTTGCTCCCCGGGTTCCGCACTTTGCCCCCAAGGCCAAGCATGTCATCCAGCTCTTCATGCCGGGCGGACCATCCCAGGTGGATACCTTCGACCACAAACCGGCCCTCGCGAAATATGCCGGTCAGCGCCCCCAGCTCGTCGACCGTAAATCACTGCGTAATACCAAAGGTGGACTGGCTCCCTCCTATTTTGGATTCAAGCAGTATGGAGAGTGTGGGAAATGGGTCAGCGATATCTTCCCGAAGGTTGGTGAAGTGGTCGATGACCTCTGCTTCATTCACTCGATGCACACCGACATCCCGGAACATGCCGGGGCCATTCTCATGACCAATGTCGGATCCCTGCAACCGAATCGTCCCAGCATGGGATCGTGGCTGGTCTATGGACTGGGAAGTGAAAATGATGATCTTCCCGGATTCGTGGCCATGTCACCCCGCGCCCAGCCACGGGGCAAACTGGCCAACTGGGGCAATTCCTTCCTGCCCGGTGCCTACGCTGGATCCTACGTCAACATCCAGCAGATGAAGCCGGATGCCGTGATGCGTAACCTGAAAAATTCCCAACTCTCACGCGCCGAGCAGCGCAAGCAGGCCGACCTCCTGACCAAGCTCAATAAAATGCACCTTGAGCGTCGCGAACGCGACAAGGGCCTCGAGGCAGGAATCGAAGCAATGGAGATGGCCTTCCGTATGCAGTTCTCCGTACCGGATGTCTTCGATATCCAGAAGGAATCCGAGGCCACCCGGAACCTCTATGGAAACAGCGAGTATGCCAAGGGCTGCCTGATCGCCCGCCGTCTGGTGGAAAGAGGGGTGCGCTGCGTGCAACTCTCTCACTCCATCAGCGGCTACGACATTGCCTGGGACACCGGCCACGGCGATATCCCGGGAGGACACAAGGCCCTTGCCGATGCCTGCGACCAGGGCATCGCCGCCCTTATCAAGGATCTCAAGTCCCGCGGACTCCTCGATGAGACCCTGGTTGTCTGGGGTGGAGAATTCGGACGAGCTCCCACCTCGGAGGGAAAGAAGGGCCGGGACCACGA
>JAAZXD010000141.1 GCA_014240355.1 Roseibacillus sp.
TATTCGAGGCCGGGAGTCTATGTGCAGGAGGTTGAGCGCGCGCAGACGAGTCACTTTCCTGATCCGGCGGATCCGCACAAGATTGGCCAGGGAATCGGGGTCTGGTTCACCAACCTCAACTGGGGCAATGTCGATTTTGCCATCCTGGAAGATCGCAAGTTCAAGACCGGCCCGGCCGGCCGCGTTCCCAAGCAGGGACCAAGGCCAGACCATATCCGCAATCCCGAGTACGATCCCGCCAGCGTGGACGTCGAAGGGGCCGTCCTGCTCGGCAAGCGCCAGCTCAAGTTCCTCGACCAGTGGGCCCAGGACTGGCGGCAGGCCGATATGAAGGTCGCCCTTTCGGCCACCATCTTCTGCGGAGGAGCGCACATTCACGGGGGCGCCAACGGGAGACTCCATGCCGACATGGATTCCAACGGCTGGCCGCAGTCCGGTCGCAACCGCGCCCTCGGGGCTTTGCGCAAGGGATTTGCCTTCCACTGCGCCGGGGACCAGCATCTCGCCACCATCTTCCACCAGGGCCTCGATGACTACCGCGATGCGATCTGGTCCTTCTGTGTCCCCTCCATCGCCAATCTCTACCTGCGCTGGTGGGAACCCCTCAAGCCCGGGGCCAACCGCGAAGCGGGAGCGCCCGGATATACCGGCGATCATCTGGACGGGTTTCACAACAAGGTGACCAACTATGCCGCCGCCAATCCTGAGAAGAAACCGGCCGGCAATATCCTCAATACACGATCAGCTGGTTTCGGGATCGTGCGTCTCAATACGAAAAAGCGTGAGATCACGATGGAATGCTGGCCGCGCAATGTCGACATCACCAATCCTGCGACCAAACAATATCCGGGATGGCCCCGGACCATCTCCCAGTTCGATAACTATGATCCCCCGGCCTGGGGAGAGCTCGGAGAACTGACCTTTGACGTGGAAGATCCCGTGGTCCAACTCGTAGATGCGACCACCAGTGATATTCTTTACACGGTGCGCGCCAACGGGAAAACGTTCACCCCGGGTGCGCCGAAGGGGAAGGCGTTCATCGTCAAGGCCGGGAAAGATGCGGCTGACACCGTCATCCTGAAGAAGGCCAAGGTCGGCAGCGATCCCCGCAAGATTACCCTCAACTGAGCGTTCCCGGGGCCGGGACTCACCCGGCCGCGATGGGTTCGACGCGGACCGGACACACCTTGAGTTCGGCCGTGTGCGTCGTCGGGTCGTAGCCCGATCCGGTCAGGGCGTTCACGGGGGTATCCTCGAAGCTGAAGCTCGTGAAGACCGTGCCCGGGGGAGACTTGGTCGTCGCCTTCACGATGATGTCGACGGTTCCGCGGGGGCTCGACATACGACACGCTTCGCCGTCGGTGAGACCGAGGCGGGTGACGTCGTCGGGATGAATCTCCAGGGACTCACCGGGAAGGAAGTATTCCATCCCGCCGGCGCGACCGGTCTGGGTATGGGTGTGGTAGCTTTGCAGGCGCCGCCCCGTGGTGAGCCAGAGGGGATATTCGTCGTTGATGGTCTCGGCCGGGTCCCGGTAGGTGGTGCACGAGAAGATACCGCGCCCGTTCACGAAACCATCCTCGTGCAGGCGTGGGGTCCCGGGGTGGTCCTTGTCGGGCACCGGCCAGTGATATTCACTATTGTCGATACGGTCCCAGTCGAGGCCGTTGTAGAGTGGCGAGACCTGGCACAGCTCGTTGAACACGTCCTCTGCCGATTCGTAATCGAAGCCCTCGAAGCCGAGCCGTTTCGCGATCTGAGTGATGATCCACCAGTCCGGCATGGCCTCGCCCTGGGCTGGAACGGCAGCGCGCAGCCTCTGGACCCGTCGTTCGGTGTTGGTGCAGACGCCGTCGGTCTCCGCCCACGCCGTTGCGGGCAGGACCACGTGGGCCAGCTTGGCGGTCTCGGTGAGGAAGAGGTCAATGACGATGAGGTGGTCCAGGCTCTCCAGGGCGTGCTGGCAGTGGGCGCGATCGGGATCGCTCAGGAGCGTATTCTCTCCATTGATCACCATTCCAAAGACGCTCTCCCCGCACCGTTCGAGGGCGGTGACCTTGGTCATGCCGCGTTCGAGGTCGACCCTGGTTCCCCACAGGCGTTCGAATTTCTCCTGATGGGCGGGATCATCCACCGGTTGGAAGCCAGGGTAGTTGTTGGGGATGGCTCCGCAGTCCCCGGCGCCCTGGATGTTGTTCTGCCCACGCATGGGGTTGATACCGGTGCCTTCCCGGCCAATGTGGCCGGTCATGAGTGCCAGGTTGCAGAGGCTCTTGACGTTGTCGACGCCGCAGATGTGCTCGGTGATACCCAGGGTATAGTAGATGGCCCCCCGTTCAGCCTGGCCGTAGATCCGGGCCGCCGCTTCGATGTCCTCCGCGGGGACCTCGCAGATCCCGGCGGCCCATTCGGGGGAGAAGTCCCGGACGTGTTCGATAAACTCCTCAAGACCGGTAGTCCGCTCCGCGGTGAAGGATTGGTCGACCAGGTCATCACGGGCGATGACGTGGGTCATGGCGAGGAGAAGGGCGGTGTCCGATCCGACCCGGATGGGCAGGTGCAGGTCCGCTCGCTTTGCCAGTTCGATCTGCCGCGGGTCGACGACGATCAGCTTTGCTCCGGCCGCCACTCCCTTCTTGATTCTCGTTGCCGCAACGGGGTGACACTCGGTCATGTTCGTGCCGATGCAGAAGAAGACGTCGGGTTTGTCCATGTCCGCGAGGGGGTTCGACATGGCTCCGCGTCCGATGGTTGCCGCCAGACCGGCGACGGTGGGGGCGTGTCAGGCACGGGAGCAGTTGTCGATGTGGTTGAGCCCCCACCCCGCGCGCATCATCTTCTGCATTGTGTAGGCGGCCTCGTGGGGGGCGCGACCGGAGGCGATAGCGTAGAGTGCTTCCCGCCCGTGGCGTTCGACGACCGCACGCAGTCCCTCGGCGGCCCGGTCGAGGGCATTGTCCCAGCTCGTGGCATGGAGTTTGCCGTCTTCGTCCCGGACCATGGGAGTCTTGAGTCGGTCGTCGTGCTGGACGAATCCAAAGGCGAACTGCCCCTTCACGCACAGGGCCCCTTCGTTGGCGGGACCATCCATCGCCGGCAGAACCCCGACCAGTTTGTCGCCCTTGCTTAACAAATCGACCGAGCATCCGACCCCGCAGTAGGGGCAGACGGAGCGCGTCTTCTCGATTTTGCCAGGGACGTCAACGTGCTTGAGGGCCTTCTTGTCCGCCAGGGCCCCGGTCGGGCAGGTCTGGACGCATTGGCCACAGAATGTGCAGTCGGAGTCGCGGAGAAGCCCATTGAATTCGGTCGTGATCCGGGTATCGAAGCCGCGGTTCATGACACTGATGGCGTGGTCGCCCTCCTGTTCGGCGCAGACCCGGACGCATCGGTAGCAGGAGATGCACTGGTCGTAGTCGCGCAGGATGAAGGGGTTGTCATCGTCGTCGCGGCTCTGTCCGGATTGTTTGCCCTGGAAGCGTCCGCGGTTGGCGTCATATCTCTCCACGAGGATCTTGAGTTCCTGTGACGCATAGCCTGCGAGCTCGTCCACTTCCACCTGGCGATTCTCGGATACCACGAGTTCCAGCAGGGTTCGGCGGTGGTTCTCGATGGCTTCGGTTTTCGTGCGGACTTTCATTCCTGCGGTGGCCCGGGTCGTGCAGGAGGCCACCGGGTTGCGCGCGCCCTCAAGTTCCACGACGCACAGTCGGCATCCCCCGAAGGGGTCCAGCCTCGGGTCGTAGCAGAGGGTAGGGACATCTTTTTTCTGGCGGGAGCAGATCTCGTAAAGCGTTTCCCCCTCTGTGAACGGGACGTTCGCTCCGTCGATGTTGACGGTGGGGATCGCAGCGGGTTCTTCCTGGCCTTGCTGGATCATGAGGTCGTGCTGTTGAGGTGCGTTTCTACCTGGTCCGGGAACCATCGGGCCAGGCTCTCGGTGATGAGGGGCGCTGCCATCCCCAGACCACAGGCACTGGTGGCCTTCATGGTGGAGCCAATGTCATCGACTTCCTCCCGCCAGCTTTCGAACGAAGCGGGTCCGCCACTGCCAAGGCGCTCCGTCAACCGGGCGGTGCCAATCCGGCAGGGGAAGCACTTGCCGCATGACTCGTGTGCGAAGAATTCCATGGCGGAGTGAGCGACGGCCACCATGTCACGGGAATCGTCCAGGACCATGATGCCGCCGGCACCGAGGAATGACCCCTGGGCGCGTATGCTCGGCTCGTCCAGCGTCACATCGAGTCCCTCCCTGGCGAGGAAGCCGCCAGACAGGCCGGCCATTGTGACAGCCTGGATTGCGCGCCCCTCGGGGACGCCCCCGGCCCATTCATGGAGGAGCTTGGACAGCGGTAAACCGAGCGGAACCTCGTAGTTGCCGGGGCGGAGCACGTCCCCGGAGAGGCTGATGACCTTGGTGCCGGCGTGCTCGCCGGTGCCGAGTTGGCGATACCAGTCGGCACCGTTGGAGAGGATGGGCGGGACCGATGCCAGGGTCTCTACGTTATTAACGACGGTCGGAAGATTCTCGTATCCGTGCGTGACCGGGAAGGGGGGACGATTGCGGGGGAATGGGTGCTTGCCCTCCAGGCTGTTCAGCAGCGACGTTTCCTCGCCGCAGATGTAGGCTCCGCCGCCACGCCGCACCCACAGATCGAAGCCAGTCTGGCCGCCCAGGAGGCCGGTCGCCCGGGCTTCCTTGAGGGCCCGTTCGAGAATCTGCGCAGTCTCCGGGTATTCATAGCGCAGGTAGATGAAGCCCCGTGTGGCACCTGTTGCGTGGGCTGCGATTGCCATCCCTTCGATGACCGCGTGCGGATCCAGGTCCATCAGGGTGCGGTCCTTGAAGCATCCGGGTTCGCCCTCGTCGGCGTTGCAGACGATTGTCTTTGGTCCACGGGGGTCCTCCGCGACGGCGTCCCATTTGCGACCGGTGGGAAATCCGGCGCCCCCGCGGCCCGCCAGTCCGCTGTCGCTGATGGTTTGGCGCACGGCTGCGGGATCGGTTGCCAACGCTTTTTCCAGGCCGAGGTAGCCGCCGGTGCGCCGGTAGCCGTCGTGCGTGCCGCGATCCGGTTCCCGGATGGAGGCGAACACGCACTCCTCGAGGCCGCCCGGGTTGGGGATCGGAATGGGAGAGTACCAGGGCGTCATCTGGCCATCACAGGCCACCAGGGTCTGGTGTCCCTTGAGGACCGGCACCGGGTCGTCGCATCGACCGGAGCACGCCATCGGGGTGGCGCCCTCCCCACGCATTGCATCGAGGAGGGCGTCAGCACCTTTCAACTTGCAGATCGGTCCGGTGCACACCCTTGGGGCGCTTTGTCCGGGAGCCTGCTGTGCGAAGTGGTGATAGAAGGTGACCGTCCCGTAGAGATCGGCGATCGGGGTTCGAAGTGCCTCCGAAATGGCGTGTATGGCCTTTTCCCCCAGGAACCCGTCGCGGTCGTGGAATGCATGCAGGATCGGCAAAAGAGGGGCCTCCGTGTTCGCCCATCGGGTGAAAATCTCTGCGTCGGTGGGCGACGGCATGGCCCTTGAGTATCCTTCGCTTGTGACTGAGTCAACCTTACAGCGGCAGGTTCTGCGCGAGTCCCTCGCCAAACCCGGAGCGGGAGCGAGTGAAGTCAAAGCGGCCGTTTTCTGGCATGGTGGCGAAGCATTCCGTAACACGAGTGGGATGGACCGGGAGGGGCTCGTTGTATTTCTGGAAAGTATTCAAGCCGGGATGCGTCTTACCCAGCCGGCAGCGCCCCGGGTTTCCCGCTGGGTAGCCCGGAAGGAGTAGCGCTTCCCAATTTACCCGCCCGGGGACGGGAGTAGTGACCTCGGACTGAAAAAAGAAACGGTTAGCACGCCCAGGGGCACTCTGCTATTTTTCGCCGTCGGCGGGGAACCTGTGAATCCAGCCTTCAACGCTGAGCCTGGAAATGACCCCAAGACTACTCCTCGCCCCCGCAGCCCTGGCCCTTTCCCTCTGCATGATCGGATCGCCATCCGTGAAGGGGGCAATCCTCTGGAACGAAGGGGAGGATGGCGATTTGCCCGGAGATTTCAATTCGCCGCAGGCTCTCGTCGTCACCCCCGGGGAACATACCTTCTCTGGCAGTATTGGGGATACCGGCGATACTGGAGCAACCGACGGAGGTGATGCGGACTATCTGTCCCTCATGGTTCCAGACGGGCTGGAGATCGTCTCGATTTCGGTCCAGACCTACTCCTTTGTTGATGGAAATCCGGGAGGGGGATCTTTTCTAGGATATCGCTCCGGGTCTGATTTCGCAGGGCAAGGGTTCGATGATATCGATGCCTGGGCCCTGTTTTTCGAGGTGGGCCTGAATCTGCTGCCTGATCTGGGCCGGGATTCCCTGGCCGCGGGCCAGCACGCGTTCTGGCTGCAGGAGACGAACCCGACTGTCGTCGATTATTATCTCTCCATTCAGGTTGTGCCGGAGCCTGCCGTGGGCGGGCTTGTTGGTTGTGGCGCCCTCCTGATCGTCGGGGGAAGACGTCGGAGGTGAGAAGTGAGGTTGCCAGGAGGCAAGTCAGGTCAGCATTCTTACTTGAGAATAAGTCTCAATAGCAATAAGTTGGTTGAAATGCCTCCGATTCATCGTATTTCTAAGAGAGTAACGATCAAAAAACTGATCAAATGATTTCGGCAAAGGTGCGACCTGCAGAAACGAGGAACTCTTCCGCGTGTCTGGGAGGAGAGATCGTGTGTCACTGCCACCAGGTCACTGAAGCTGAACTGCATGTTGCCATCGACGAGATCGGGGCGGCCTCCCTTGAGGAAATCAGCCTGCGGACAAAAGCAGGGAGCGGATGTATGAGTTGTCACTGCAAGCTCAACCGCATGCTCTGTGGACTTTCGCCGAACTGTGGTCGTTTCGGGCTGTGCAGCCAATGTGGTTGCGCGGAGCTCCTTTGTGCGTGCAACGCGGCGTAGGGGCGGAGTGTCCACTCATCGCCGGCGAGTCGATGGATTGCTGGAGGGGGGAACCGGGTGACGGGGTTCCCATGCCGCCTCACCATGCGCTAATTCCTTTTGACGCTATCTTCATACGCTTACACGTTCACGGAATTGATTGAGAAAGATCTGTCACGCCTACCCTTCGAGTCTATCCTTTGCGCCTCCATGAATCGTTTCTGTCTTCTTCGTCGTGCCGCCATTGGACGGGGCATCCTCCTTCTTCTCCTGGGCGGGATGGCTCCCGTCTGGGGACAAAAGGAGAACCCGGTTGTCAAAACCGTGGGGAAGGAAGTGGGGGGCAAGACGACTTATCTCAACCCGGAGTTTCTCCTGTTCCCGGCGGAGGCGAAGAAAGGCAGTAAACTTCCGGTGTTGATCTATCTTCATGGCGCTGGCGGAGTGGGAAATGATCTGGGGAAGATCAGGGGGCAGGCCCGTCGGGTAGTGAGCGGAATCCGGAAGTTCCGGAAGGGGCCCTGCCTGGTGGTGGCTCCGCAATGCCTCAGGGTCACACCGGCAGGCAGGGGGACCTGGACCCCGGAAGATCTCGATGTCTTCCTTGAGCACGTGAAGGCGACGCTGCCAGTAGACGAGAAGAGGATCTACCTGACCGGCAACAGCATGGGAGGCTACGGTTGCTGGGTCTGGGGTGGTCACCGTCCGGAGCACTTTGCCGCCATCGCTCCGGTGGTGGGTGGAATTGGCCGGGGAGGACCGAAGGCGGTCACAGACAATCTCGCCAAGTGGGCCGCCAATTTGGCCCGGGTTCCCGTCTACGCCTTTGCCGGGGCCAGGGACCGGGTTGTCCCGGCTGAACGCTCCGAGCGGATGATCACCGCCATCAGAAAGGCGGGGGGAAAGCAGGCAAGAATCAAAGTCTATCGTGAGGAAGGGCATGGAGCAGGCCGGTTGGTATTCTCGACCAAGGAGATGTATGACTGGATGTTTTCGCAGAAGCGCGAGTGACAGAACCCCTCGGGACAGAAGGGATCAGGCTGCGCGAGGAGATTGCATGGGCACCCCGATGCATGCTAAATCCGTGCAGATGAAGGTCACAAAGCGCATAGGAATAACCGTGAGTGTAGCTGGGCTGATGCTTGGTTCCGCTTGGGGGGACGAGGAAAAGGGGACCGAAAACGCTGTCGAACTTCTCCCACTGGTCATAGCTCACCGTGAGAAGCCCATCGACAACCCGGAAGGTATTGT